>JAKEEV010000379.1 GCA_022616395.1 Planctomycetia bacterium
CTGGTAGGGCGCCTTCCCGAAGTGCTCCGGCAGCGGCTTGCCGGGGTTCTTCGCCTGCCACACCTTCCGCTCGTCCCGCAGGTCTTCGGCCTCCTTCGGCAACGGCGGAACCTCCCCGTCGGGGCGGCGGCTGATGCGGATGTGGTCGCAGATATCGACGCCATTGATACGGGCGTAGAAGATGCCGACGCAGTCCCCGACCTTCACGTCGGTCAGCCGGTACATGTACTCCGGCATCATCGGGTTACCGGGGAGCGTCTGACCGGGGAACTTACGGCGTTCGACCGGCACCTTGCCCGCGGCCAGCGTCTCGGACACCGCGAACGTCTTCGGCGGCACGTCCGGCGCGTTCACCCACTGGATGGTGATCGAGTCCTTCGTCACCGCCGTGACGATCCCCCCGTAGCTGTTACTCGCGCCGTTGCTCTCTCGCACCTTCGGCGGAGGAGAAGGAACCTTAATCCCCTGGCACGGGTGGTAATCCGCGACCGTCGAGCCGAGGGGCATAGACAGCATCAGAGCGAGCACTGCGAATCGGATGACGCGCGACATCGAAGCTCCTTTTTCTGCGTGACGAAAGGTGAACAGATGATTACACAGAAGCCTCACTTCGCGATCAGCTTCCAGTAAATTGGTGGGGCGACAACGTCAATCTCCATCTCCCACGTCCCAGTGTCGCTGACCGCTGGAGCAGTGGCGTCGGCGAACCCTCCACCCGCCTTGAGGATCTCCCAATCATCTCCGCTGGTAGGGAGCGATGAGGTACCGTAATCCGAATCCACAAAAATCGGCTCGACGATGGCGCCAGCGTTGATGTCGAATTGGGCGCCGTTCCCGCTGGCGTTGGTCGTCCGCCAGACGTCGTTTGTCATTCCGTCGCACCACACCTTGGTGTGGAAGGTGCCGCCAGTCCACAGGACGTCGCCATCGACCAGCAGTTCGCCGAAGTCATAATTCGCCCCCTGATAGGCGATATAGATGTCCGTGCCCGCGACTTCGAGCAGGTCGGTCCTGATCGTGGCGTTGGCATTCCCGACATCGTCGTCGTACACGGTGGCGAGCCTGCCACCGGCGAGTATCACTTTCTTGTCCGCCGCGGTCGCGAGGGTCGAGGAGCCGTGAAGGTCGGTCGCCGCCCCAACACCTTGACTGTAGGCGACAGCGATCATCGGCTTGCCGGCAACGGTGGCGGTGGAGCCGGCCAGAAGCGCGAGCGTGCCGTTGTTGGTGAGTTGGCCCTTGAAGGCGACCGACGCATCGGCTTTCACCGTCCAGGAGCTGCCCGAGCCAATGATGCCATTCAGATACTGGGTCACGCCCAGGATGACCGGCGCCGAGTTGGGAGCAATGTCGAGACTGCTCCCGGTACTGGTACTGAACTCGATCCCGGCCTTGTTCAAATCAATTGTCCCTTCCTCCATCGTCCCAGCGGCCCCGTTCGCAAGGCTAATACTGCTGCCGAGCCAGACGGTTCCTCCGCTCGCAGGAGCGAAGAGTGCCGTGGCAGTGCTTCCGGTGATGGTCACAGACGAGAGGAAGGAACTGCTGTTGAGAATGCCGCCGGTCCAGGTGAAGCTCTGCGAGACGGTCACATCCTTGGAGTTTGCGGACGGGTTGAGCGCCCCGCCCTCGACCACCAGCGTGTTCATCCACAGGCTGGTAGTGTGGGTGACTGTCCCGGGGTACCCGTTGACCAACTGGACCGAGGTGAAGGGACCGATGGCTGTCAGGGTGCAGTCGTCGGTCGTGTGGGTTCCATCGAAGACCACGTCTTCGGAGTACGTCGGGTAGTGGCCCAGGGACCAGTTCGATCCGACGAACGGGTCGCCGCCGTTGAAGTAGTTTGTGGCCGGGACGATTCGTCCGTCCAGTGCCTCCAGTAACGGGCGGAAGCGGTTGGTGTTCCGCGTGTTCACCGACATTCTGACGGGGGGGTGATTGTGCGACCGAAAAGCCGGGCGAAGAGAGACTTGATGTTCATCATGGTGTACCTTCCTGAAATTGAGAGCAGTTGCCATTCCTAAACAACGCAGAGAGAAAGGTACACGACCTGTTATACACAGTCAAGCACGTTCAACAGAAACAGCCAGAAAATTGTTCTTCACAATCTCGTAACAAGGCGAACGATACGTTCACCGCTCGCGGACCAGACTCAAGGCGGGCTACTATGCCCCGGAGTCGCTTTCGGTGAGGGCGTGTGCGCCGAGCAGCTTGCGGTTGAGAGCGCCGCCGGTGACGAGCATCTCCTCCAGTGCCGCGTCCACATCGGGCTGCGTGATCGCCAGTTCGCCTCCATCGCGGACAATGGCATGTTGAATTGCCCGCCGCATTAGCTCCTTGATGAAGGAAGCCGTTACCTTGTCCGTCCGGTCCACTGTGTTGCGTTGCACGCTGTCAGTCATGGGAACACCTTGCGAATACAACCGCGCCAACTTACTTCGCCCTTCCGCATCGGGAAGCGGGTACTCGATTGCCTGATCCACGCGGCCCGGTCGAGCCGCCAGAGCCGATTCGAGCGTTTCAGGTCTATTCGTCGTCAGCACAAAAAGGATTTCCGAATCCGCCTTCAGTCCGTCCATTTCGTTGAGGAGCTTGTTGAGCATCACCTCTTCGCCCGCGGATCGCATCTCGGCTCGGTCGCGTGCGATCAAGTCCACATCTTCGATGACGACCATGCTCGGTTGAAGCAACCGCGCCAGCGTCATGTATTCGGACAGGTTAGCGACCTGTTCCGCGGAAATGATGAAGGTTGTGTGTTCAGGAATAGTACCCGACAGATAGTGAATGGTGTGAGTCTTGCCGGTGCCGGGCGGGCCGTAGAACAGCAAGCCCTTCTTGACCGCAAGCCCCAACTTCGAGAGCGCTGGGCGTTGCTTCACGAAGCCCATCACGTTGCGGTCAAGCAAATCGAGCGTTCGCTTTGGCAGAATCACTTCCTCGCGCTGGACCTTCTTGATTTTGTGAACCATGAGGCCCAGCGCCTGCCCGTTGTACATCTCCTTGTATTCCAGCGAGAGCACCTTTCCGCGATAGCACTCGCTCTTGGCGATGGCGTCTTCCATGTGCTTGTAGAACTTGTGAACCGCCGCGGTGCCCGCGGGTGTGTTGTGGCCCGCGACCACGACCATCGGTCCGTTGTACTCGCCGAACATGAACACGCAGAGCGGCTCGTCGCCGGTCTTCAACAGCCAGAGGCCATCGCGAAGAGCGCGGATGGGTTCATCTTCTCCGATGTCGATTTCCATGAACTTCGGCGGCACCGCGACGACCGGATTTCGGCGGTCGCGTGTGTAGACTTGATTGAAGTCGCGCACCGCCTGACCGTGCTGCTGCGTCGCGTGGAACGCAACCACCGTGAAGCCTGCTTCGGGCAAGCGATCAAAAGCGCGCTGAAGATCGGCCGCGACTCTCGGCGGGAACTGCCGGTCGGTGACTGACAGCGCCTCCAATGGCGCTTCACGGAAGTGTTCCATTACCAGTGGATAAATCAGAGTCTTGTCGGCCATCTCTTCTCCCCTTGAGTTGATTTCGGCAATTCGGTCTTGATCCGCTTCGGCCTCGTCGTCACGTCCCATGTTAAAGAGCAAGTTCGAGCGGCAGCCGAGGTGATGCGTGCTGTCGGGTTCCAGTTCCAGAGCCTTTCCGAACGCCGCGAGGCCCACTTCGGGTTGTCCGATGCTGTCGAAGAAGTGGCCGAGGCCGTGATAGTTTCCGCCGCCATACGCGGGCTGTGGAGCGTGGCAGAAGATTTCCGCAGCGGCTGCCGCACAGCGTTCGGGTTCGTCAAGCGTGTTCCAGGCTCGGGCGCGTTGCTCGAAGATTTGAGCACTCTTCATGCCCAGCCGTTCGGCGGTATCGAAGTCCTTGAGTGCCGCTTCCGCGTCGCCGAGACCGAGCAGAGCTTCACCCCGAAAGAACCACACCCACTTGTCGGTCGGGTGAGTTTGAAGCAGTCGCGTGCAGGTATCGACCTGCTCTTCGTACAGACCGAGTCCTTGTTCACACCACAAGCGAGCGATCTCTATTTCCGGCCACTTTCCTCCGAGCCGTTTGACCTTGTCGAGGTCGTCGAGAGCGGAGTCTCGGTCGGTTTCTTCCTCGTTGCGGTGATAGCGGAACAGAGCGCGGAAGAAATACCCCGCCGGGTCGTTCGGTGCTTCCGCAACAAGCATTTCGGCAAATGAGCCGAAGTTCTCGAATGCTTCCGGCTTGCCCGAATCGGTGAACTGATCGAAGAGCTTCCGTCGGCGTTCGGCCGGCAGCGCGAGGAACCACCGCACGGCTTCTTCCGGGTTGTCGGCGATTCCGCGCAGCAGTTCGCTCGTATCCGATTGCGGGTTGAGTTCGTTCTCGGCCATGAGGTTGTGTGGTGAAGGGGCGAGATAAGGAGAGATGATACCGACCGAGAGGTTCGCGTGCAGGTCGGTTGTGAGGAAGTGAGCGTCGCGGCGTAAGCCCGACGGTGTTGATATCGCACCGTCGGGCTTA
>JAKEEV010000380.1 GCA_022616395.1 Planctomycetia bacterium
CGGATCGAAATGCAATCCGAGCAGGATTGAAGCACGTGGACGTCTACGGTGATGAGGCGATGCTCATCGCGCTCGACATGGCTCTCGATTTCCCCTGGCGACCTCAGGCCGGGTGTCATCGTGTGGTCATCCTGCTCACGGATGAGCCCCTTGAAGCAAACGCGGTCTGGCCCGACCAGAAGGCGAAGCTCGACGCGATCATCGAGAAGATTCAGACGCTTGGCGTGAAGCTCTACATCGTTGGCCCGCCCTCATCGGGACTCGATACGCTCGCGGAGGCGGATAAGTGTCTCTATCAGCGCGCGACTCAGACTCAGGACGGACTCGGTTCGATAGACTTCGCGAAGGTGCTCGGTCAGATCGGCAAATCGGTCTCGGTCTCGGTCCTTCAGGGGAGACCAGACACGGCAGTGAAGCGGGCGCTGTTCGGGCAAGATCAGTGGGTGGCGTCCAACGACTCGATCCGCGGGGGACGGTGAGCTGTGTACAATCCAAACGACAAGGTGCAGGGTTACACGATCAAGGATCTCATCACCATCGGGAATAACTCGGTGGCTTATGCTGCTTCTGATGCCAGCGGGCGAAAAGTGTTCTTCAAGATGTATCAGTCGCCGTCGGTGCGGGTGAAATGGTATCGGCCGTTCATCGATCACCAGCGCGAGATGAAGTTCCGCATTGAGAGCGGACCCTGCAAGCAGTTCTGCTATCAGTTTCTCGGCGGCTTCGAGCACGCGCGGAAGTATCACCAGGTCTTCGAGTTTCTCGACAAGAGCCACTCGCTCGACAAGATTCTCGAAAAGGTTCGCACCAGCCCCGGAGAAGTTTCGTGGCCGGCTCGCGAGTTGATGGCGAAGGTGCTGGTCGCGGGCATCTCGCAGCTCCATGCCGCGGGGATCGTTCACGCGGACCTGAAGCCCGACAACATCATGCTCATTGAAGACCCTTCAATCGGGATGCGCTATCGACTGAAGATCATCGACATGGACTTCTCGTTCTTCACTGACAAGAAAGCGCCCTGGCACGGCTTTGAAGGCTACTTCGGCACTCCGGGATACATGAGTCCCGAACACTTGCAGGGGAAAGTTCCTCTCCCCGCCTCCGACGTATTCACGCTGGGAATCATGCTCCATCAGTTGCTCGGCCCCGGTCATCCCTATCCGTTCGATGACAACGAGAAGTTTCTCCCCGCGTACAAGGCGTATGCCATTGAGAAGCCAAAACTACTCGGAGCGCCGACTCCGCCGGCCAACGCGGACGCAATCTGCGAAATCCTTCACCGCTGTCTCCATCCGGAACCTGCCAAGCGTCCACACGCGGCCGAGGTTCACCGCGCTCTGCTTGGCGAACGGCCGCCAACACCCAGCGGAAGTATTCTTCCGCCAGCGCTGCGTCCGATGATGCCAAGCGAGAGCGTTCCTCCTCCGCGGCCAGTTGAACCGACTCCGAGCATCGCGCCAGCGGCAGTGATTCCGGTCGCGCCTCCCGTCAGGTCCGAAGTGCTCGTCGCGCCCCGGTTGGTGTTGGTTGGTGCGAGCGGCGCGGAGTTGGGTATCGGAGCGCGCTTAGCGGTGGGGCGAACCATCCTGATAACGAAGTTCGGAGAGAACGGGAGATTCGCGGCCGACCGGCAATTCATCCTGGACCGTACCGAGGATGGTTGGTTCGTTGAGCCGGTCGCGGGGACACCGAACGCGACTCTCTTGAACGGGGAAGTTCTGGAAACACGCACTCTGCTGGAACCGGGCGCGACAATCGCAATCGGCAACGCGGTATCCCGCAAGACGAAACTGGAACTCACCGTCAAGAGCGGGTGAGCGGAAAGGCGAAGCAATGTCCGCAATCACGACGTGGAAGTGCCCCCAGGACGGGATCGAATCCCCATTGACCGTGAAGAAGTGCCCGGTCTGCGGATGGGCGAACATGCCCACGTGCCTGACGCTTCAATCAGCCGCCACCGGCAAGGCCGCGGACATCGGAGGCACCACGAAACTCGGTCGGGCGGTGTTCACGCAACGCTTCGCGGACCCGGAAGCCAATTACGCATCCGACGAGCAATTCGAGATCGTGCGAGACGAAGTGATCGTGGCGTGGATGGTGCGCCCGGTCGCGGGTTCCAAGAACCCGACGTTCTACAACGGAAGCGAAGTGCCCACGACCGGCTGCGAACTCGCCGAAGGTGGCGTGATCTCGATTGGCCGCAGCAGAATGAAGTTAACGGTGAAGTTTAAGTAGGTGCCGCTTGCCGAGCTGGTTTTCATAGTAGTCATCACGCTCCGCGTGATGTCAGAAGCGCAGCCAGCCAAGACAAGAAATCCGCCGCTTCGCGGCGACATCACGCGGAGCGTGATGACTATGAAAACCGCCTTTCCACGGCGGCACTACATGATGCGATCGCGGGAAACGTATGACGGACATCACTCCGCCTGGCTCCCGGCAATTGACTGAACCGGAGCGTCAGGCGTTCCATCGTCTCGGACTGACTCCCGGCCACTGGGCCGCGCTGGTCGCTGCTCCGTTCTATTCGCGCTCCAATGTCCGTGCTCCGAACCTTCGAGACCCAAACGACGGAAACGCGCTTGAGCGCCTGCGCGTGGAACTTCGGGTTGTTGGCGGCTACAGCGATGAAGCCGTCCGGTACTGGAAACGACTCTGGTTGGGGGAGCGAGTGCTCGCTCCGATGGGCACGCGGTTGCTCGCGTGGTATCTGGCGACCGATCTTCTCTTCTCCCAGCGTGAACACTTCTTGAACTTGGTCGCGACCGCGGCCGGGCGATTCGTTCCTCCAGCCATGTACACTGGGGTTCCGCCTCTGGTGGTGCGCGACCTTCGCCGACTCATTGACGCGTATCTCCCGCTCTCGTCGTTCACCCCAGAACGCGATCCGGCCTGGCAAGCGATTCCGGTCCCTGACCCCGCGACAATGAACCGACTCGGGCTTTCAGTTGCTTCCGGGGTGATCGAGTGGCCGCGAACTCGGCTTTCGGATGTGCCCGCGCGAATGCCCGCGCTCGTTCGGTTGATGGGTGAATCGGTTCACGATTGGTGGGCGCAACCGAATGCCGCTCGACGCGCCGCCGAGCGCGGACTTACCGCACAGCCGAGCCACGAACGCGAAGCTCTCTTCGAGGAAGTTCGAGCTGAGTGGTACTGCGAACTGAAGTCGGGTTCTGGATGGCTCGACAGCGGGCGCCTGGCTGCGTTGTTCGTGAACAAATTGCGTGAGTGGGTGGATGCGGTTCGCAAATCGGCTCGTGAAAGCACTCGCCCCGCGCTGGCTGTCCCCGTCGCGCCACCCGAACCGGAAGCGCGCGCTTTGCCTGTCGCTTACCCGACTTATGCGAACGACATCTCCGCTCCGATTGTCGTTTCTCCTCCGCAACCCGCTCCTCCACCGCCTGTCAGTCGCCCGGAACCTCCGCGCGAGCAAGTTCCCGAGCCAAAACCATCGACGAAGCCAACTCCGGAACGCGTGACGGTGTCCGTGGCGGAATCGTTCCGCACAGTCCCATTTGCGGAAGCGCTCGACCGTGCTTCTGGCGTAACGGTGACTGAGGTCTGCGCGTGGGTGGAAAAGTCGCCGACACTTCTCTTCGACGACTGCCGACCCGAACACGCCCGCGAGATCGCGATTGTTCCCACCGATGGAAGCGTGCCCCGCGATCTCTGGCTGATCGGCGACATTCACGCTGATGTGCTTGCCCTCGCGAACATCATCGAGTTTGCCGAATTGCG
Source organism: Planctomycetia bacterium (assembly GCA_022616395.1). GTDB lineage: Bacteria > Planctomycetota > Planctomycetia > Gemmatales > Gemmataceae > Gemmata. The sequence goes on from JAKEEV010000380.1 coordinate 3,733, forward strand.
CGGAATACCTGAATCGCCTCCCGCCTTTGTCTTCCTCGGCGACTTCGTGGATCGCGGAACACATGACCACGAAACGCTCCTGCTCCTGTTCCGCCTCATGATGGAACACTCCGAGCGCGTCTGTATCATTCCCGGCAATCACGACATCGACCTGAAGTTCGACGAGTCGATGAATCGCTTTCGCGTCACCATCGAACCCGCGGAATACTGCGTAGCACTCAACTCAGCGCTCTCACGACACACACCTGAAGCCCGCGAGCGCATCGAACTGGCGAAGGCGTTCACGCGCTTTTGCTCCACGCGGCCGAAGGCTCTCTTCTTCCCCGATGGGACGCTCTTTTCGCATGGGGGCTTCCCACATCTCGATATGCAGAAGTCCATCGAGTCAGTGGCCGATCTTTGTCAACCGCGGTGTCTGGATGATTTCCTCTGGGCGCGGATCGCGGAGACCGCGAAGACCAAGCGGCCCAATCGCGGAAGCCGCGGGCACGAGTTCGGCTGGGATACGCTCGTCCAGTTCTGTAAGGTGGCAAGCAGTCGGCTCACGTTGTCCGTTCGGAGACTGGTGCGCGGACACGATCACGTTCCCGACCGCTGGCAAGAGTACCCCGACTTCGCGGACAACGGAGTGCCGGTGCTCACTCTCAACGCGATGGGCCGGGTCATGGAAGGCGAATTCAAACGTGATGGCCGACCGCATCCGCTCCCAGTTGTCGCCCGGTGCGTGGCCAACCACCTGCCGGAGGTGATTCAACTGCCGCTCGATCCGGCGGAGGTGGACCGAGCCTTTCCCAAAGAACACCAGCAGCCGGTCACGACCCGGATCGAAACCAGAGAGAGGAATTCGGAACACTCGCCAAGCGACTCGGAGCAAGCCGCGGAGGGCAGCCCGTGAAACTGGTGTTGCAGTGCTCCATGTGCGGCACCCATCACCCGGTCGGCACGGTCGTGTGCTCCACCTGCCACGCTGAGGGCGTCAATCAGTTACGGCTCATGTTCGAGTGCCAGCAGTGCGGACGGCTTGGCCTTGCGCCTCAGTGTGTGTCATGCCCACCCGCGGTTCCACCCACGC
>JAKEEV010000381.1 GCA_022616395.1 Planctomycetia bacterium
AGCGAGGCCTTGGTGATTGAGACATTCCGCGTGCCGGGCCGAGTCCGACAAGACGTATGGACTCTCAACGAACCGAGGAGCAAATTGTATTCTGCCGGTTCAAACGACAAAGTGGCGTGGCAGGCCAGTCCCCAAGGCGAAGTTGAGTTTCGACATCCGGGATCCTACTCGAGGAGAGGGATTATCCACCGTTCCTCAATTACTACCATCCGCATGCCCTCCTGCGTGCGGGCGTGGACCTTTCCATTGTTGGAGTGGAACATCGCCCTGATGGGAGGCGCGAGCTTGTCATCGAACTTGTCGGCACTAGCCCATCGACGCAATGCCGCGTGGATATGAGGACCAAGTTGCTCCGTGAGATACGCGGGCGCTCTCAGGTTCCGCTCTTCAAGACCAAGGGCAACTCGCGAATCGAATACAGCGACTACCGAAAGACCGAAGGAGGAATGATCCCTGGCCGGATCACAGGATACCTCGGAGAACGGCGAGCCTTTGAATGGCGATTCCTGTCGGTTGAATTCCGGGATCATGTTGACTTGTCAATCTTCGAGCCGCCCAACGTCGAAGAGCAACCGTAATATCTCATGCCACTCATCGACACTCACGCGCACCTGTTCGACGAGCGTTTCGGCAACGAACTGCCGACCGTGCTCGAACGCGCTTCCGCGGCCGGAGTGGAGCGCGTTATCTGCATCGGAATTGATCGCGAATCTTCTCTTCAGACTGTTGAAATCGCCAAGAAGTATCCGCTGGTGGTCGCGGCGGTCGGCATTCAGCCCAATCACGCCGCAGAAGCCAAGCCGGGCGACTGGGACGAAATCGTGAGGCTCGCGGAGAGCGAACCGAGAGTTGTCGCGATTGGCGAGACGGGGTTGGACCGCTACTGGGACCGCTCGCCGTTCGATCTGCAAGAGGATTACTTCGCGCGGCACATGGAGTTGTCTCGCAGGCTGAACAAGCCCTTCGTCATCCACTGCCGCGAAGCCGAAGCGGATGTGGTGAAGGCTCTCCGCATGCAACAGAAACAGGGACAGCTTCGCGCCGTGATGCACTCATTCACCGGAGACATCGCCACCGCGCAAGAGTGCCTCGAAATGGGCCTCTACATCTCGTTCGCGGGGATGGTGACATACCCGAAAGCGCAAGACTTGCGCGAAGTGGCGAAGATCGTTCCGCTTGATCGGCTGCTTGTGGAAACCGATTGTCCGTATCTTGCGCCGCAGCCGGTGCGCGGAAAGCGCAACGAGCCGGCGTCTGTAGTTCATACTGCGGCTCAGTTGGCGGAAGTGAAGGGCGTGAGCATCGCGGAACTGGAAGAACACACCACACGCAACGCAAAGGCGCTCTTCGGTGTGTGAACGTCGGACAGGCATCCAGCCTGTCTTCCTGTAGGACAGGCATCTTGCCTGTCTCAAGGAATGACAG
>JAKEEV010000382.1 GCA_022616395.1 Planctomycetia bacterium
GCTCCCTGACGGTCGCGGCTCTGATAAAAGCGATTACCAACACACGCTCCCTGACGGTCGCGGCTCTGATAAAAGCGATTACCAACACACGCTCCCTGACAGTCGCGGCTCTGATTACTTCCCGAAGCAGAACAGGTGCGTGGTTCCGCGGATGAAGACCTTGCCATCGGCGACCGCGGGGCTGGCGTAGACGCCTTCACCAAGCTGGACGATTGTCGGCTGCTCGAATTCCTTGTCGGCCTTCAGGATGGCGACTGAGCCTCTTTCCGAGATCGTCAGAATCTTGTCTCCGATCAGCACCGGTGAGGAGGTCACGTCAGCGTCGAAGATGCGTTCCGCCCAGAGTGCCTTGCCGGTCTTCGCTTCAGCGCAGGTCGCGATCCCCTTGTCCCCGATCCAGAACAGCCGGTTATCCCTCACCAACAGGCACGGTACATAAGGCGTCTCCTTCTTCAACTCCCAGACCTTTGTTGGCTTCTTGGCATCAGGATTAATGGCGACCGTGTAGCGCGAACCACCTCCGTCTCCGCAGTGCATGACCAACAACCCCGCGGCGTAGACCGGATGGCCGATCACACGCAATGGCATCTCGCCCTTGGGCCACACCAGCGCATACTCCCAGTTCACCTTGCCGGTTGTCGGGTCGTAGGAAGTAATCGCTGTCGTGGTGCCAAGAAGCAATTCCGCCGGCTTGCCCGGCCGTTCCAGAATGAACGGAGTGGAGTAGCACGCACGGTAATGCTTGCGGTCAGCGAACCACTTCTTCGCGCCGGTCTTGGCGTCAAACGCGACCAACTGCGCATGCTTGTCGTCGTCCACGTTGACGAAAACGATCCCGTCGTGAACCATCGGCGAAAAGCCGGGACCGTGCTGGCTGATGTAGTTGCCCAGCGATGCTTGCCAGAGTTCCTTGCCAGTCAGATCGTAAGTGTGAAGGCTTACCACCTTGCCGTCCCACCACGAGCAGTAAAGCTGCTTGCCATCGCAGGCGGGCGTGCCGGAGGCGAAGGTGTTCTTCGCGTGTGTCTTGGCCGTGTCTCCGGGCAGTTCCTTTGTCCATTCGGTTTTGCCGTTGGCCGCGTTCAGGCAGAGGAGTATCCGCGTCTTGCCATCGGTCGAAGCGGATTGCACGTAGATCTTGCCATCGACCACGATCGGCGAGCCAGCACCTCTGCCAGGCAGTTCGACCTTCCACAATGGTGATTTCGGATCAATGGTCGGCATCGGTCCTTCGGCAATGCCGGAGCCGTTGGGTCCGCGAAATCGCGGCCAGTCGGCGGCTTGCAGGGTGAGTGAGAAGGCGAGCGTGAGTGCGGACAAGAAGAGTACGCGGATCATTGGCAACGTCTCGACTGGGTGGGAGGAACAATCGGTAGGTTGAATCGGCACCGGGAGGGTTCCAGGGATTATCGCAAACTGGCTGGTGACTGCAAGAGAGCGATTCGTGAACAGTGATCAGTCACCAGTGATCAGTCCCCAGTAATCAGTCCCCAGTTATCGAGTTACCAGTTTCCAGGACGAGAGGCGAGCACCGATGACTGTTCACTGATTACTGATCACTGTTCACCGATTACTGTCCCCTGATTGTCACTATTGCCACCGGGGGCTTGCGTGCGTACTTGGTTTCGGTGAGACTATTCTGCACCCCAAGGTTCCGTCGTCCCGAGGAGTTTCGATGTTCACGCCTCGTATTGCCCGCGCGTTCGGGCTGGTTCTGCTTGCGTTATTCCTGTCCGCTGGCCTGTCGGGTCTGTCCGTCAGCGCCCAGCCGGACAAGAAAGACGAGAAGAAGAAGGTCAAATCGAAGTTGAAGATCACCGTTCCGCAAGACGACGCGGAATTGCTGATCGAAAACAAGGCGACCAAGATCCCCAAGGACAATCCGACCGTCCGCGAGTTTGAAACTCCCGAACTGGAATTCGGCAAGCCTTACGAGTACCTCTTCAGCGTCACTTGGCGGCCGAATAACTACACCGTGCTGACCCGGACCAAGACCATCGACTTCAAGGGCGGAGACACCATCGACGTCGACCTGACCAAGGCCGACCCCAAGAACCCCGACAAGGCCGTGATCCGCTGGGTTCCAACACCAGACGACATCGTCGAGGAGATGATGAAGCTCGGCAAAGTCGGGAAGGGTGACATTGTCTACGAACCGGGTCCGGGTGATGGGCGGGTACTCATCGCGGCCGTCAAGAAGGGCGCGAAGAAGGGTGTTGGCATCGAACTCGACCCGAAGAAGGTCGCCGAGGCCAACGAGAACATCAAGAAGGCCGGACTTCAGAAGGAAATCACGATCATCGAAGGCGATGCGCTGAAGGAGCGCGACTACAGCGAGGCCACCGTCGTCATGCTCTACATGGGCAACGAATTCAACAACCTCCTGCGGCCCATCCTGGAGAAGCAACTCAAGCCCGGTACCCGCATCGTCTCTCACCGCTTCGTTCTGGGCGACTGGGCGCCGGACAAGACGATCAAGGTCATGGGAGCCGATGGCGATGAATACACCCTTCACCTGTGGACCGTGAAGGAAAAGAAGAAGTAACCAGTGATCAGTAACCAGTGATCAGTAACCAGTGCGAAGGCGGCGCTGACTGATAACTGTTCACTGTTCACTGGTGACTGATTTCCGATCACTGCCGAAAGCGCGTAAACTTCCGGTCCCGGCGCGGTATGATTGAAGTGTTCTGTATTCTTCCACGGAGAGAAGCCCGATGATTCGCAACCTGTTGGCCGCGACGGTGATCGCGGTCCTCGGCGGAGTGGTGGTCGCCGCCGATCTGAAGTCCGGCCCGCAAATGGGCGACAAAGTGCCCGGACCGTTCCACCCCTACAACGTCAACGGCGAGGACGCCGGCAAACACGCTTGCCTCTACTGCAAGGCCGGTGAAAGCCCGGTGGTGGCGATCTTCGTTCGCAACCCCGATGACGCGATGACCCACAAACTCTTCAAGGCCATCGACGCGGAAACCACCAAGAACGCAAAAGCGGAAATGCAGAGCTTCGCGGTGTTCTGCGGTGGGAAGAAAGACAAACTGGAACCGAAACTCAAGGAAGTCGCGAAGAAGACGGAGTTGAAGTCGCTCGTCCTGGCCATCGAAGAAGCCGATGACCCGATCCCCGAGAAGTACAACCTCAACAAGGACGCCGACGTGACCGTAATCCTCTACGTCGAGCGCCTCGTGAAAGCCAACTACAGCTTCGAGAAGGGCAAACTCACCGACAAGGATATCGACGCCATCGTCAAGGATGTGTCGAAGATCGTGAAGTAATTCCATCAGAGCCGCGACCGTCCGGGAGCGCTTCCCAAGAACGCTCCCGGACGGTCGCGGCTCGGATTTGCTCGCCATTTCTGCCCACTCTTTGCGCATCACACACCCTTCTCCAGTTCTTTGCATCGCGTAACAACTCACTTCTCCACAATCGTTTAGCACGATTTCCGCACGCGAACTACTCGCGGCACGCGCTCTGCTTTCTCGTCCGTTTACATCTCCCACCGCATCTCTCAAGCGGTCCTCACTCCTTCTGCCCACTTTCAAGCGACAGCACCTGACGGCCGTCGCGAGTTCGTTTCCTGACGAGGAGAGAATGGTTCACCACACTCGACCGACTTTCGGATTCCTCATCGACATGGACGGCGTGCTCTATCGCGGACCGGAATTGATTTCCGGCGCTGAGCGCTTTATCCACGAGTTGCGTGATCGCGACATTCCCTTTCGCTTCCTGACCAACAACAGCCAGCGCACTCGGCGCGATGTGGCGACGCGGTTAACTCGCCTGGGTCTGGATGTGGAAGAGGAACACGTCTTCACAAGCGCAATGGCCACCGCTCGGTTCCTCGCGCAACAGAAACCTGGAGGCACGGCGTTCGTCATCGGTGAGGGTGGACTACTCACCGCGCTTCACCAGCACGGATACGCGGTCGTCGATCACGATCCGGATTACGTTGTTGTTGGGGAGGGACGGACGTTCAACCTGGAGTTGGTTGAGACAGCCGTGAAGATGATCCTCGGAGGAGCGAAACTGATCGCGACGAACCTCGACCCGAATTGCCCCACGCAGAACGGCCTTCGGCCCGGTTGTGGCGCGCTGGTCGCGCTTCTGGAAACAGCAACTGGAGTGAAGGCGTTCAGCGTGGGCAAGCCCAGCCCGGTGATGATGCGCGCGGCGCGGAAAGAACTCGGGCTGACCAC
>JAKEEV010000383.1 GCA_022616395.1 Planctomycetia bacterium
CTCCGTCGGCTCCCCGGCGAAGTGATTCTCGACGCCTACTCAGACCTCACCGGGGTGCCGACGCCCTTCAATCAGATCAACTCGGCCGCGGGGGATTCGACCACGGCCATCGGAACGTATCCGCTTGGTACGCGCGCGGTGCAAGTGCCCGATTCGCTCCTCACGTCGCGGTTCTTGGATGCCTTCGGCCGCGCGGAGCGCATTCAAACTTGTTCCTGCGAGCGCACAAGCGATGCGAGCGTCGCACAGGCGCTTCACCTGAATAACGGCCGCACACTCAATGACAAGTTGCGCGACAAGAACTCCGTCGTGGGCAAGTGGATCGAGCAGAAGTTGACGGACGAAGAAATTATCGACCGCGTGTTCCTGCTGGCTCTCAGTCGGAAGCCGACGGCAACGGAAACGAAGAAGTTCCTCGACATTCTGGGCGAAGTACCGAAGGATGATGCCCAATTTCGACGGGAGGCCATCGAAGACTTTGTGTGGGCAGTCCTAACCGGCCGCGAGTTCCTCTTCAACCATTGAAAGTAGTAGGCACACGCTGTGTGCCGTTCTCGAAAACGACGGCACAGCGCGTGCCTACTACTTTGAAGCCACAACAGGCCAATCACCATGTCCCGATTACTCTCCCTCGCGCTTCTTGCTCTTCCATCAGCCGCGGTCGCGGCTCCACCGAGCGTAACTGCGGTTGCGTATCACCCGGATGGCAAATCGGTCGCGTTTGGACTTCGCGGAGAAGTGCGCATCTTCGATACGACGAGCGGTGAGGCGCGCGATACTCTGCGAGTTGTCGGCCGCGTGACCGCTCTAGCATTCGATGCGCGCGGGGCGCAGCTCGCGGTCGCATCCGCGGAACCTGGGAAGGTCGGGTTTCTCCACTTCATCGCGGTTCAAGGGAGTGGCAGACTCGAACCCGGCAAGGGCGATGCGATCTCAGCGCACAAGGACTCGATCTACGCACTTGCCTTCTCGCCTGATGGAAAGACGCTCGCAACCGCCGGCTATGATCGCGTTATTCACCTCTGGAACGTGCCCGTCATCGACAAGCCAGTCAAGGAAGCGAAGGTGGAGCCGCGCCTCACGCTGAAGGATCACAGCGATACTGTCTACGGGCTGTCGTTTCATCCCGATGGCAAGCTGCTCGCTTCCGCTGGTGCTGATCGCGCCGTGAAGGTGTGGGAAGTCGCCACTGGGAAGAGGCTCTACACACTCGCCGATGCAACCGAGTGGGTCTATGCTGTGGCGTGGAGTCCTGACAAGAAGCACCTCGCCGCGGCCGGAGTGGATAAGAGCATTCGTGTGTGGGCCGCGGACGCCGATGGCGGCAAGTTGGTGCATTCCGTGTTCGCCCACGAGAAACCCGTTTGGCGACTCGCCTATTCTGGCGATGGGAAAACGCTCTTCTCCGTGGGTGAGGATCGCGTGGTGAAGTTGTGGGACTCCGCGAAGATGACTGAATCGAAGGTCTTCGATGCCCAGCCCGATGCGATTCTCGACTTCGCCGTGAGGTTCGATGC
>JAKEEV010000384.1 GCA_022616395.1 Planctomycetia bacterium
CCGGGGTGATGAGAGGAGGCGACTCGCGGAGCGATGGCGAGCGGTCGAAAGATATGCGAGAGGGGAAGTGCGGAACAAGGGGAACCGAGTTTGCCGATCGTCGAACGACCGCTCAGCGGCCACGCCGGCGTTGAGGTGGAGTTCGCTCCTGCCGATGGTTAGTCCGCTTACTCGGCTCCGGCTTCTTGAAGAGCCATAGCCCCAGGATCAGCGCTCCGAGCGCGGGCAAGCACGCGCCAACCACTCGACTGACTCCAAGCCCGGAGCGATCTCCGAGACCGGGGCCATCGCCTTTGGACAAGGAGATGATCGCGCCGATGGTGAACACCACCGCCAATACGAGACACACGACACCACCGATTTGCTTCCCGGTCATCGGTCACCTCTTCTTGCCCAACGATCGTGCTCACCTGCCTGGCCCGCATGAGGGCAACGAACGCCCAGAACCAATCACGCGGGTCAGTGCGGCGTCTTCGCTTCTGGAGGAGCATTCGCGAGTGGCCGAGTGGCGAACCACTCGGACGAACTACTTCTTCTCGCGCTTGTAGACGTAGAGGTACTTATCCTTCACGTCCTTGCCCTGCGTGATGGTGAAGTCGGTCGGCAGGCCTTTCTTCTTCGAGCACATCAGCAGTTTGTTCCCGTCAATCGAGTAGATGCCGGTGGTTGTTTTCTCCTTGGTTTTGTCGTCCAGCGGCTTCCGTTCGTAGACGGGGGGCTTCTTGCTCGGGTCGAGCGTGAGTTTGTATTTCGTCTCGGTTACTTTCCCTTTGTCCTCGAATCGCTGGATCATCTGGTCCCCGTCGATGATGAGGTAGCTCTTTGAAGTGACCACGATGGTCGTGACCCCATCCTTCTCGGCCCACTTGACTTCGGTGAGCTTCCAAGTGCCCTTGAGCTTGTCTTTGTCGTCGGCCCCAAGCGAGGATGCGACGAGCAGACTCGCGAGACATACCGTCAACACACGCGTGGACATTCTGGCCTCCTTGAGGAGTTGGTGTGGGGCAAGGGGGAGTAAGGCTGGCGACGCCCCTTCGTTGCCTCACATGGAAACGCTCGAAGGATGCTAACCCGGTGGTTCGAGGGTGTCAACGATCCGCGACCACCGGGAGCGCTCTTCGTGAAGCGCTCCCGCCGGTCGCGGATCACGCGGAGTGTAACTTCCTACGAGGCGTCCTTCGGCGGGGGCGGATCATTCGGAGCGACACCTTCCTTCGCGGGCGTGGGAGGTGTTGGCGGAGTTTGCTGGGGAGCTGTCTCGGTCTTGATCGCCGCCGAGTAGAGTTCGTACGCCTCACGCAACTCCTGATAGAGATCATCGTAGGTCACGCAGGCCACGCGGTGCGAATCGACAACGACCTTGTGTGTCCGCCATCGTAGCCGCCGCAGATCGTCGGTATCCAACCCTTCATTCCGACCAATCAGTAACAGGCCCGCGAAATCGATGTGCCCGTGGCCGAAGTTCTTGTGAAATCTGTCTGTCTTCTTGAAATCGTCGAGATGGCAAAACCAATCAACGATCTGGCTGAAGCCGTGTTCAAAGCGCCGCGCCCATTCCTTCGTCGATTTCTTGCCAACACTTACCAGAATCGCATCGGGGTCGCCACTTTCCAGTTCCACGAAGCAGAATTGCTTATTTGGATCACCGATGACAATATCCGCGCCGTAATCTCCCAAGAGCTGAAATTCGTAAGCGACCTGTTGGGCGACACCGACATTCCCGACCGTCGTGCCGAGGTGGGCAGTGAGATGCAGCGATGCCTTGAATAACTTCTGAATCTTCCGCTCAGGGAGAGCTTGCTTCGAGTTGAGGAGGTCACGGAATTGATCCAACTCCTTTTTGAACTGTACCAAGTTGAACGTGACTTCCGTGAAGGCTTTGGACATCGCTTCCTCCTACGACGCGTCGCGGAAGAGCGCGATGGTGTCCATTGTCGCGAAGTCAATCACAGTGATGGTTTTGTTCGGGAGATCCACGGTGTAGAAAATGCGGAGGTCCGTGGTGGTTCGGAACATGTACACCGACTTCCCTGGAATGTCCAGAAGGACAGACCGCGATTTGGCAAACGGATCCTCTTCCCAATTTTGAAGGTAATCAAACCACGCGGTGATACGTTTCCGGTCATCAGCCCCAATCGTGTCGAGACGAAATTTGACTCGCTCTGATAATACGACTTGCATGTCTTGACTCCGTGCGCCTGACGTCACTTCTCCATTCCCAAAAACCGGTGGTTGGCGTCGAATCGGCCGGCGAAGGGCTTGTCGGTGAGGTAGTTCGCGCGAGTGTGGCGGGTGATGCCCTGACCAGTGATCGCGACGAGCATTTCGTTGGGGTGAAGTTCGGAAGCGAGCTGCGAGTCTGCCTCTCCGAGTACCGCGCGCCAACTGTGTCGGGCCGCGTGTCCAGGAACACCGAACGCTTGCAACACCGCCGCGTTGTTCACAATCGCTTCCCAGTTGGTCGGGTAAAGCTTGATGAGCTGACTTAAATCCTGCCAGAACGTCCAGAGTTGGAGACCGTAGCCGCGCAGCAGCGACACCGCTTGCGGAAGCAGATCGAGCGAGCCGAGTTGAGACGCTTCATCGAGCAAAAAGAGCGTCCGCAACTTCGGCAATCGTGTTCGACGCATCACCACTGTTAAGAGTGTCACCACCCATAAGCGCAACAATCCCCGGTGGCTGTGCAGCTTCTCCGGGGGAAGCACCAGATAAATCGTCATCGGCTTGTTGTGGAGCAGATCGTTCAACTCGAAGGTGGATCGCTCCAGGCTGCGCGAAACGCTTGTGCTACCGAGACACTTCACGAAAGTGGTTGCCGTGGTGCGGATGCACGGGCGGGTTTTGTCCGAAGGTGCCGCCAGGTACGCGATGAATTCATCCCGAGCCAGCGGCGACATGCTCTTTTTGCGCGTCTCGAGAGCAATCGCCAGCGTGTAATCCATGTCGTCGTTGTAAAGAAGCTCGCGCAGCGTGCAGAGGTTCCGCTTTTCTGGTGGCGAACTCGTCGCGACATCCGCAATCAGCCCCGCAACCAGCCCGCGGCCGGTGTCTTCCCAGTATCGGTCTGTACTGAACTCATGGCCGACCGCCAACTGAGCCGCGAGCATCTCCGCGTCTGATTCGGGATCGGAACCGGGCACTCCGAACAGATCGAAGGGGTTAAGCTTGTCCGCCTTGTCTCGTGCCGTCACCAGCCCGAAGGGATCGAGCACCACCACGCGCTGACCCATCTCGCGCCGCCTGCGAGCGGTGACCTGATAGTTCTCTCCCTTGATGTCGGTGACGATGATCGATCCAGGATACGAAAGTAATGCAGGGATGATCGCGCCCACGCCTTTGCCCGCGCCAGTCGGGGCGACTGTCATGAGGTGGCCGTCTCCTGAGTATGTGAGTGCTTTGCGAGGTGCGGAGCGGCCGGCGGTTGGGTTGAACCCGAACGTAGGTTGGTGGTCGGTTCCATCCCAGCCGAGGAAAAGAGCGGTGCCGTCTTCGGGAATCGTACCGGTAGCGCTGGCTCGGGTTTTGCGGGTGCGTGGAGTTTTCTGTTTCGATTTGCGAGCGGACTCTTCAGCCGGATCGAACATGGGCTGCTCCTGCGGAGTGTCACTCCATCATACGCGATAAGAGCCGCCGATTTGAGGTGATTTTGCAGGTCAGCCAAAAACGAACCGCCCGGCGCGCTGTCCGGGCGGCTCAGTCGATTCGGATTCTCACCCTTATCGGTGGGCCTTGTGACACTCCATGCAGTTGATTCCTTTCAACCCCGCATTCACCGCCTTGGCATCCTTGTCCACGGTTCCTTTGTGGGTGGCTTTGGTGGTCTCCGCGTACTTCTTTGTCAGTTTCTTCCACGACTCCGCATCGCCCTTGGGCGGCTTGTTCTTGCCCAGGTTCTCGCCGAAAAACGCAAGCGTTTTGGCATACTCCTGAGCGTCCTTCCACTTCCCATCCTTGACCGCGCCCCTGATCTTGGCGATGTAGGCGTCGGTCCCCTTGTGTCCCTTCAGCATGATTTCGCTAATGGTGGGTACCTTCTCCTTGTCCTTCTCCTGGGCGGTGGCCGTGCTGCTTGCGCCGACCGCCAGGGTCAGCGCGAGCATCCCCAAGGTGCCTGCCAAACTCATCCGAATCAACTTACGCAGCATGGAGACAACTCCTTCGCAACAACCCACCGACCAGAGCGGGCGACCGTCACACGCCCAGTCAGCGGACTTGAACGAACTCCTCGGGTGACACGATTGGCCCGATGGAGAATGATCGAGGTAAGTTCTGATTCCCGATTACTGTTCTTTCGCGCAAGGCGAGTCTTCCGACGGTTGAGACGCGAGCCACGCCGCTGATATTCATTGAATCACATCAGTGCGCTGAAGGTTCCTTGCGAACAGCCCGCATGTTCGGAAACTCGCCCGCCGCGAGGGTATTTGGGGAAGGAATCCCGTCTGGGAAGGTTGCAGACTGAAGTAGGACAGGCATCTTGTCATTGAGAATCGGAGCCGGAAGCGTCAGCGACGGGGTTTCTCTTC
>JAKEEV010000385.1 GCA_022616395.1 Planctomycetia bacterium
TATTGTCGCGCGTGAGTGTTGAGGGATCGTAGTAACTTCCCCCGCCGTGGATGGTGCCATAGTAGCGATCAAATCCGCGTTGAAGCGGCCAGTTGTGTTTCGGACCGTCCGGTCCGTTGTGTCGCGTAACGTGCCACTTCCCGACAGCATACGCGCGATAACCGGCCGGCTTCACGGCCTCCGCGAGAGTCACGCAACTGCGGTTCAAGTCCCCGCGATAGCCGGGAAACTTCTCGCCGCTATCGTTCATCATGTGCCCGACGCCCGCCTGATGTGGATACAACCCCGTGAGCAAACAGGCTCGGGTGGGGCAACAGCGAGCGGTGTTGTAGAACTGCGTGAAGCGAACTCCGTTGGTCGCGAGCGCGTCGAGATTGGGTGTGTTGATCTCGCCGCCGTAACAGCCGAGATCGGAGAAGCCCATGTCGTCGGTGAGAATCACGACAATGTTCGGCGAAGATTCCGCCGCGAACGCCGAGTGCGCGACAAGGAGCGCGACGAGGGAGAGGAAGTAGCGCATGGGAACTCCTCGCGAACCCCGCCCGCAAGGGCGGCGGTATGTTCAGCGGACCCACCGCCCTTGCGGGCGGGGTTCGCCTAAAGCCCTTCCAAAGCCGCTTTCAGTTTCGCGCCGATATCGGGGCGGACCATGCTCACGAATGCGATCTTGCCTTCGAGCCAGGCGCGGAAGTTTGGCCGCCCTTCGCGGTTCTGAGCTTCGAGTCCCTCTGTCTTTGCACGGTGCAGGATCGCTCGCAGTCGGCGCAACTCCTCGCGCGCGAGAGACGGCTTGTCGTTGACCACCACTCCAGTCACGCACTGCGCGGTACTTCGGCGCATCACACGGGTTTTCTTCTCATTTACTGAAAAGCCTTCTTCCTGCGCGATGTGTCTCACTTTGGCGAGCAGCCATCCGATCTGTTCTGCCACTTCGGCGCCGCCGGAGAATGTGCTGTCGTCGGCATATCTCGTGTAAGTCAGGCCGAGTTTCGCCGCGACACCCAGCAATCGCTTGTCGAGCTTGCGCGCGACTTGGTTGGAAAGACCGGGGCTTGTCGGAGCGCCTTGTGGAAGCCCGCGCGGGCCGGTCGCGACCTCGTACTTCGTCCCGGCATAAGTGACCGTTGTACGCGGGCTTTCGGTACACAGTAGAGCAAGGATTGTTGCAACAGAGCCGGAATACCCACAGCGCTCGAAGACAGCCCGCACACGATGAAACGCAATCGTGGGGAAGAAGTCCGCCAAGTCGAGGTTCACCACGACGGCCTTGTTGACGTGCGGATTGGCATTCGAGACGATTCCACGCCCCACGACGAACCCGTGAGCTGCATCCGTAACCGGCAGTTTGTTCACCACGTTCGCCAGTATCCAGTGCTGAGCGGCCTTGAGCTTCTTGTGCGGCGCGGAGAGCGTGCGCATTCCGCCAGACTTCTTCGGCACCTGGAACTTGACGTAATGCGTGTGTGTCGCGGCTTCCGAATGAAACGCGAGCCACCGAAGTTGCTTGATCGGA
>JAKEEV010000386.1 GCA_022616395.1 Planctomycetia bacterium
CGGAACTCGCACCCCGTCAGGCCCGGCACGTTCAGCACCTCCTGCCAAGACGAAGTGTCGAACACCTTCACCGGGCCTGTGCTTGATGCAAGAGCCAGGAACTTCCCATCAGACGAGATCGCCAGGCACCGGCCGCTACTGAACGCCGCGCTTGGGACCGGCATGCGGACGACCTGCCTGGTCGCGTAGTCCCACACTTTCAGGTGAGCGTCATCCGGGCTTCCCGAAAGAGTTCCGACAGTGACCATCAACTTCCCGCCGGCAAGGAAGCCGATGTCCCATACCTCGCGGTTCTGGTCCGGGAATCGCCCGGTCTCCTTGCCGGTGGCCGGATCCCACACGCGGATTTCGCCCTTGGCGCGCGCCTGCCAGTTCCCGGTGACCGTGACGATGTCGCGCCCGTCTGGAGTGAACTTGGCACGATACACTCCGTTGGCTGACGCCTTGAACGACACAATCAGGTTCAGCGAAGCCGCGTCCCACACCTTCACCACTCCAGACTCATCGGAACTGACGAACCGCTTGCCCGCGGAGTCGAACGAGACGCTCCGTAGCCCCGCCGTGTGGTCTTTCAGTTGCTTTTTCAGCACGGGCTTGGCCGGGTCGGTCATGTCCCAGGCGGTGAGAGTTTTGCCCCACCCACCGAGGACGAGCAACTTGCCATCGCGACTGATCGCGGCGCTTGAGATGTACTGGTTCTCGCCCGGAACCTTCACCTCCGCCACCGGACGGAACCCGCGCGGATCCCACAGCCGCAACTCCCCACCCACCGGAGTCGCCCAACTGGTTGAAGCAATCATCTTCCCAGCCGGGCTGATCGCGAGGTTCTGCGCCCAGTGCCGGTGACCGGCGAATTGACCGAGAGGTTTGGCGGTCGCGTAATCGTACATGCGAAGCGACCCGACTCCATTCTTCTCGCCGCCGGAGGCAACAAGCGTCTTGCCATCTGGCAGGAAGGCGAGGTTCATCACGGACGCCGGGTGGTGTGGGAACACTCGCGGCTTGGCGTCCGGGTTCTCGATTGAGTATGCATT
Source organism: Planctomycetia bacterium (assembly GCA_022616395.1). Lineage (GTDB taxonomy): Bacteria > Planctomycetota > Planctomycetia > Gemmatales > Gemmataceae > Gemmata. Next base: position 1,035 of record JAKEEV010000386.1, read on the forward strand.
GAGGATCGGATCGCGATCTGGTTGACCGGACCCCTTCCACGCGGAGACCACAATCTCCTTCCCATCCGGGCTGAACAGCGTCTGAGTCATGCGGAGGTTCGGGTCGATGGCAATTTCGCGCAGGAGCTTCCCGGAGGCCATTTCCCAGATGCGAACGTGACGGTCGGATGACCCCGCCGCCAGTCGGCTTCCGTCGGCGTCGAACGCGACCGTATAAAGTCCCCAACCCTTCGAGAATGTGTGAGCGACTTTCCCGGTGGTCAGATCCCACACGCGGACCTTCGCGTCGCTCCCCGCACCCGCGGCCAGCTTCCCGTTGGGATGTACGGCGACCATCCACTGAAGCGAAGGGGCGTCAAGATTGTGGCGAAGTTTCCCGGTCGCGAAGTCCCAGACGATTGCCTCCCCGGCCTCGGCTCCGTTCATCCAGTTTCCGCCGACCGTAACGAGTGCTGCTCCGTTCTCGGCGAACGCGATCGACGACACCCTCTTCTTGTGCCCAGTCAGGGTGCGGATTGGCTTGCCCGTGGCCGCCTCGCGGATCACGACCTCACCCTTATCGTGCCCAGTAACGAGGAACTTGTTGTCTGGAGAGAACGCCAGCCCGTACACCGAACCGTACTTGTCGGGTTCAACCGGAATCGCTGTCGGCAGTGCGGTGTAGACGCGGAACGCCTTGTCCCCTTCGCCCGCGGCGACGAGATACCGGCCGTCTGGACTTGGGAGAGCTTCCCACACGCGCGTCAACCCCACCGATTGGAGCCGCCCCTGTCCGGGTGCCGGATCGACGCCGGGCAGTCGCCACCGTCGGACCGCCATGTCTTCCCCGGCCGTGATGAACACTCCATTCTCGGCCGACACCGCCGATGCAAGCACTGCGGACTCGTGTGCGCGGAACCGCTGAACTTCGCGTGCGCTGGTCGCGGTCAATTCCGTGAGCCGGACCGTTCCATCCGAGGCAGGCGAAACGAGAGCCTGCCCTCCGGGGAGCCAGTCAAGTCCAGTGATCGGCTGATCGGGTGGTTGCGGGACGAACACGATCGGGTTGTTGGCGAACGCGGGAGCGTCCGCGGCCGGGACTGGGTACACGCGCACTTGTCGCATTACCTGGAAGGTGCCGGTCATATCATCGGGTGGCGGCCGGTCCGGTCCGTAGGCCGCGACCGCGATGCGCGTTCCATCTGGCGAGAAGGCCAACAGCGTGATCGTTGAGTAGTTCCCGAACGCCGAGGTCTCCTGCTTCTTCGTGGCGGTCGCGGTCTCCCACAACCTCACCTTCGTGTCTTCACCAGCGGACGCCAGGAGCTTCCCATCCGGGCTGAAGCAGACGCGGCCGACGTTTCCGGTGTGCCCGCCCTCGAACTTCTTCGCCTCCTTGCCGGTCGCGGAGTCGTAGAGCACCACGTCCTTCCCAACAACGACCGCAAGATGCTTTCCATCTGGCGTGAAGCAGACGAACCGGCCTGTCCCGGACCAGTTCCCGTCCCGCCCCCGTGCAAGGGGAACAACCCAGAATTTACCGTCCTTCGAGACGGCCGCGACCAGTCCATCGGCCGAAGCCGCGACCTGTGCGACCCCGCCCGGAATGGGTGGGGCGAGGGGGAACTCGACGATCCGGCCGCTTGGCAAGTCCCACTGAGTGAGTTTGCCATCGGCTCCGCCGAGAATTGCGGTCTTGCCGTTCGGCGTGAGTGCCACCGCGGTGATGATTCCAAGTTTCCCCGCGAGCGTTTGCGCTGGCGCGACAGCCGATGGCTTGACTGCCGGCCACTGCCGAATGGTGCGGTCGAGCGAGACGGTGATGAGATGTTGCCCGTCGTCGGCGAACACGGCGGCTGTGACTGAGTCGTTGTGAGCGCGGAGAGTTTGCCGCGTGCGCTCGGTGATCGGGTCGAGCACGACAACCGACCCCTGGAAGATGGCGGCGACGAGCGTCTGGCCCTTCGGCGAAAACCGGATCGCGGTGACCATGTCGGGCAGATTGGTGAACGACTTGCTCTCTGTACCGGTCGCGACATCCCACACCTTGACCGTGCGGTCTTCCGATCCGCTGGCTACAGTTTTTCCATCTGGAGAAAACGCGACCGAGCGAACCGCCCCCTTGTGCCCCTTCAATGGGAAGAGGACTTTCCCTTCCTCCGCGTCCCAGATGCGGACAATCCGGTCCGACCCGCCGGAGACGAGTTTCTTTCCATCTGGGGAGAATGCGACCGAACGAACACCGGCGGTGTGATCCTTCCACGTTGCTTTAAGCTCGCCAGTCTCGGCATTCCACAAGCGAACCGTCTTGTCGTAACTGCCCGTGGCGAGGGTTTTGCCATCGGGCGAGAACGCGACGCCGAGTACCCAACCGGTGTGGCCCTTGAGTTCGCGGGTTTGCTTCCATGTCTCTATATTCCAGAGCTTCACCGTCTTGTCGTAGCTTGCGGTGGTGAGGATCTTGTTGTCCGGCGAGAAGGCAAGCCCGGAGACCACGTCCTCGTGTCCGGTCAACTCGGCGACGAGCGTTCCGGCTTGCCGGTCGAGAACGAACACCGACTTCGACTCGTTGGAGAACGCGAGGAGGTTCCCGTTCGGGGAGATCGCAGCGCCAAGAATCGGCTGCGGTGTGTAGGTGATGCCCTCGGGGCGAATTGTTCGCCGATCCTTCTCTGCGTGCGGCCAGAGGTGCAGACCCTGATTCCGGCCGACCGCAGCAACGGTCTTTCCGTCCGGGGTGAACGCGACGCTAATCACGGCTTCGGGGAAGTCCGCGCGGTATGCGACTTCCCTCTTCGCGACCACGTCCCACACCCGGACCTCCCCGGGCTGGCCCGCCACATTCGTGGCCCCGGCGCTGACCGCGAGGTACTTCCCGTCCTTGCTGAACGTAGCGCACATCACCGGGTTCTGGAAGGTCGCGGAGATTTCGACCTTCTTTCCGTCGCGGTCACGCACGAGCAACTGCCTGTCCCAACTACCGGTCACCAGAAGTTCCCCGTCCGGGCTAACCGCGATTGCCTCGACACCGCTATTGTGTTGGAGCAACACTCGCTCCTTGTTTACGACAAGAGGCTTCTCGCCCATCTTCGGGAACTTGTCTGGTACGTCCCAGGCGCGGGCGGTTCGGTCGTTGCCGCCTGACAGGAGGGTTCGCCCGTCGGCGGACGCCGCGACCGTCAGCACGCCTCCCGTGTGCCCTTCAAACACCGCAACCGGGGAGAACGCGATCACATCGCCGGCCTTTCGCTTGGCCGTCACAGCGGCGACATCCCAGATTCGGATCGTCCGGTCCAGCCCGGCCGTTACAAGGTACTTCCCATCCTTGATGAAACAGACACAGTTCACCCCGTTGCCTCCGTGCCCGCCGGACGACTGATCGGCGATTGCCCAGAGCGTGCCGGTGTCCGCGTCGTAGAACCGGACCGCGGCGTCGAAGCACCCGCTGGCGATGATCTTCCCATCCGGGGAGAACACGACCGCCCGCGTCCCCTTCGGCTCGTTGGCCGTCCACTTCACCTTGCCGCTCTCCGTGTCCCATAATCGGACCTGGCCCCGCGTGTTGCCGTTCCCGTGACTGGTGGCGATCATCTTCCCGTTCGGGGAGACGGCAACGGCCCACCAGTAAGGCCCGGCCGGACGAATCTCTGTCGCGTTGAGCGAACCCATTTCGTACAGGAGCGGCTCGCCACGCGGGTTGATGGGAGCGAGTTCCATCTTGGGCGCGGAGTTCTTCGGGTCCGGCTTCGGTTCCTCTTTCTTCGGCCCCTCTTTCTTCGGTTCGTCCAAGAGCGCTTCCAAAACCGGGGCCGCTCCGACTAGTCGAGCGAGCTTCGGTGCGACCGGTAAGAGCAATACCGCGACGAACACAACCAGCAACCTACCCACAACGGGGAGGCGCTTCGGGGTGCGGCCGTCAAGAATCAGTCGGAGTCGGCGCTTGATCGCGGCCGCGGCACCCATCCCGCTCGCAAGAGCAGGAGCGCGCGGAGCCTCGGCGAGGAAGTCGAGCGTGTCGAGTAGCGCGGTGGCATACGTATGGCCTTCGGCTGGAAGTGTGGCGACCACCCACGCGTCGCAACATTCTTCTTCAGCCCGTTGCAATTCCCGACGAGCGATCCACGCCAGCGGGCACCACCAGTACATCGCCAGCGCCGCGAGTTCGAGCCACCGCACCCAGTGGTCTCCGCGCTTCAGATGAGCAAGTTCGTGAGCGACGAGCGATGCGCGCTGTTGCGGAGAGAGCATCGTGATCAGGTCAGCGGGGAAGTAGACCGTTGTGCGGCCAAGCGACCAGACCATCGGAGCAACCGTGCCAGGAATGAGCTTCACGCGCGGGACTGACTTGAGGCCAACGCCTTCCGCCATTTCCGAAACCTCGCGGGCGAACCACGGCGGGACATCCTCGGCAAGCCGGAGCACTTGCGCGAATCGGCGAACCCGCCACGCAACCAGCGCAAGCCAGATTACCGAGCCGCCAACCCACACCGCGACGATCAGTTCCCTCCATGGGAACGAGGAACCAGCAACCGACTCCGTCGCGCGGGGAGCTTCACCTTCAGCAGGCGAGCGGGAGGCGTAAGCCTCCTGATGCGCCCCAGAGGGATCAATCCCCTGTTCGACGCGAACGGGGTCGAGCGGGATTAGCGGTGTGCTTGCCGGTGGAGGATTCTCGGCAGGTGTGGGTATCTCGATTGGTGTCGGGGCGACTAAAGGCGGGATGGGGTCGAAATCGCCGAGCTTCGGCGGTACCGGAACGGGAACTGGGGGAGGAGCGGAACGAGTCACATCCTCTACAGGCAACTCGCCCACGACAGGTAATGGTTCTGGGTTCGCAACTGGTCGGGGTGCTTCCACTCGCTGTTCAGGAGTGACCGGTGCAGGAGCAGCGACTGTTTCGGCCGGGAGCAACCGGACCGGCAAGTCGATCACCGGCGGAGTGACGAGCTTGAGCAACACGAGCAACCACAGGGCGTGAGTCAGGGCCGGCCGCTTGCCCCAGCGCCCGGCGGCGAGCGCCAGCACCGCGAGAGCGGAGGCAACGACGAGGTTACTCAGCCCAAGTTCAAGAATAGTGGCGGCCATGCTTCAACCTCGGCTTACGGAAGAGAATCAGCCTCCAACCCGACCGTTGCTCGGTCGCCTCTTGTGTTGGAGTCCCGCCTTTAGGCGGTTCTTACTTGAAGACCGGCTAAAGCTCTGACTCCAACACAAGACAGCAGAACATTCCGACAAAGCGACCCGACGTGAGGAAACCGGTGCACAGAGTGCGCCGGCTACGATTGATTACCCGCAGCGGTCCGCTTGCATCGAACTTCTTCCAAGAAACCGACACGCGCGACCCACGCGTTACTTCGGCTTGGGCGGTTGACCCGGCTTCTCGAGCATCTTGCGGAGTTCGTTCCGCTCCTTCTTGGAGAGAGACTCGGTCTTGACCAGATGCGTCAACAGCGGAGTGAGCGACCCGCCGCAGAGTTTCTCGGCCATCGCCCGGAGTTGCCCGCCGATGTAGGCATCTCGACTGATCGCGGCGGCGAACACGTGTGGAGTGGCGGAACGGTCGCGGGTGACATACTGGTCCTCTTCCAGCCGCTCCAGAAGCTTCTGGACAGTCGAGTAGTTCGCCGTCGTGCCCGCTGGATAGAGCCGGTCGGTCAGTTGGCGAATGGTACTCGGCCCGTGGTCCCACAAAGACTGGAGCACGCGTAGCTCCGCGTTACTTGGCGGGTCGGGCGAACCAGAGGGCTTGTCCTTGTCGGCCACCTCTGCACCTCGAAAACAAGACGCCGGGGATGAGTTCGGGAACCAGACTAAGACAACCTGTCGGGGCTGTCAACCAGAACTCAGACAATTTGACTGATACGGACGGATTTTTTACAGTAGTAGGCATTCGCTGGGTGCCGTTTTTCATTCAGAAAGCCGATGGCACACGGCGTGTGCCTACTACTTTGGAAGACCCGGTCGTTACACTAAACCGCTTGCCCACCGCGCGGTGCGTGTGGAGAATCAATCGAGCCAATCCCGCGGTCGCGGTTCTCAGGATGATCTCATGAAACGTTCCCTCGCGCAGTTCACACTCCTCCTGGCAACCGGCATTGTCGCATTTGGTCAGGACAAACCCGATGGCCCGAAGCCGCCCGACCCGACCAAGTCCTCCGCGCCTGCAATCCGGTTCGCACCGACTCCGATTGCGATCTCAGGCGCGAACGTCGAGGTGCTTGCCGTCGCGGTCACGGCCGACGGGAAGCGGATCGCGAACGCGGGAGGGACGACCAACCCTTCCTCTGGGTTCCTCAACGTGTTGGAAGTCGAGAAGAAGAAGGATCTGCTCAACATCAAGTTGACACGGCCAGTGAACTCGGTTGCCTTCTCCCCGGACGGGAAGCATCTGGCGTATGCGGGTGCCGAAGGCGAGTTCAAGTTACTTGCGGCCGAGACCGGCAAGGAGGTGTTCTCGCACAAGCTCGACGGGGCCGCTCGGCTCGCATTCAGCCCCGACGGCAAGAAACTCGCCACGGTGACCGCCTCGAAGACAGTGCAGGTTTGGGACGCAACGACCGGTGAAGAAGAAGCGAAACTCAAGGGAGCGACAGCGAGGCTCTCCGCGGTCTGCTTCTCCCCGGATGGGAAACGGTTGGCGGCGGGCGGTGCCGAAGCCGAGCCGAAGATGCCAACCAAGGGCATGACCTTTGTCTGGGATCTCGTCACTCAGAGAATGGTCGCGAAGCTCGAGAGCGGGCAGGGGTTCGTGCTTACTGTCTGCTTCTCTCCGGATGGCTCGCTCCTGGCGACCGCCGGGGGAAGTCCCGACGTGCGGGTGTGGGACATCGCGACCAAGAAAGAAAAGACCATCATTCGTGTCCCAAATGCTCCCGTGTATGCGGTCTGCTTCTCTCCGGGTGGGCGCGTGCTTGCCGGGGCGATGGGGAACGGAGTGATCCGACTCTGGGATCCGGTCGCGGGCGATGAGGTGGGAACGCTCACCGGTCACCCCGGAGCTTGCAGAGCACTGGCATTCACCGACGAAGGAAAGCGGCTGGTGTCTGGCGGCAGTCGGAGATCGGTGAAGGTGTGGGACGTGCCGGAGAAGAAAGAAATCGCCACCCTTCGTCAGGATGAACGACCCGAAGATTTCCCGGTCCCGCTCGCGCTGGCCGCGACTGCCGACGGCTCGCTACTTGCGCTTGCGACCGAGGACAAAGAGGTCATCATTCGCGGTGGCCGAACCGGAGAGGTCCGCGCAACACTGAAAGGACACGAAGACGCTGTCACGTGTGTGGCATTCTCTCCCGACGGGAAGACGCTCGCCTCCGGCAGTGCGGATAAGACCGTTCGCCTGTGGGATGTCGAGAAGGCGAAGGAACTGCTCGTTCTGAAGGGACACACGAACTGGGTGTATGCAGTCTGCTTCGCGCCGAACGGGAAGACTCTGGCGAGCGGTGCCTACGACAAGACCATCCGAATCTGGGACACAACAACGGGCAAGCAGAGCGGAAAGGCGATTGAAGCTCACCGCGGATCGGTTCGCACTGTCGCGTTCTCACCCGACGGCAAGACCATCGCTTCTGGAGGAAGCGACCGCACCGTCAAGTTATGGACTGTCGAGACGCGGGAATTGCGCGCCGCGCTGAAGGGGCACGAAGGATCGGTCCGGGCGCTGGCATTCGCTGCGGATGGCAAGACACTCGCGAGCGCCGGCGAAGATGGGCTGGTCAAGCTCTGGAACCCGGTCGCCGCGAAGGAGTTGGTCGCCACCAAGAAGGAACACACCGACGAGGTCACCTCTCTCGCCTTTGCCGGCAACCGGACGGTTGCCAGCGGAAGCGCGGATGGAACAATTCGCGTGTGGGATACTTCGACTGGCGAAGTGATCGCAACGCTCGGCGCGCACGCGGGCGGCGTGATCGGGCTGGCTGCGGTTTCAAACGGAACGGGGCTGGTGTCCGCGGGTCAGGATCGCATTCTCAAGCGGTGGAGGCAGGACGCACCGGGACCGGTTCGCCTGCTGGCTGGACACACCGGAGTTGTTCAGCACACGGAGTTCTCGCGGGATGGCAAGCGCATTCTCTCGTGCGGAAACTGGCCGGAAGGGGACAAGACGATCCGCGTCTGGGAGACCGAGACCGGCAAGGAACTCCTGAAGATCGACCACCCTGGGCAGGCCGCGCAAGCCGTCTTCTCACCGGACGGCAAGCGCATCGCGTCGGTGTCAAACGATCACAACGCTTATCTGTGGGACTCCGAAACGGGAGAACGGCTCCAGCAGTTCAAAGGACACACCGAAGGACTTAACGGAGTCGCTTACTCCTCTGACGGGAAGCAAATCCTGACGAGCGGAGCCGACAAAACAGTGCGATTGTGGAACGTGGATACCGGCCGCGAGGTGAAAAAGTTCACCGGCCACACGGACATGATCCGTCGAGTCGCGTTCCACCCGGACGGCAAGCGAGCATTCTCTGCCGGGCGGGATGGAGTCGTGCGGTTGTGGACGCTCGACACCGCGAAGGAACTGAAGCAGTACAAGTCGTCGGGGAACTGGGCAGACTGCCTCGCGGTGTCGAAGGACGGGAAGTTCGTCGCCACCGGAGGAAAGGAGCTTCTCGTTTATGAAACGGAAACTGGCAAGAAGATCGCGGAGTGCTCAGGCCATTTGTACGGGCTGACGAGTGCGAGTTTCTCTCCAGATGGGAAGTACCTCCTGACGTCGAGCTACGACTACTCTGCGCGGCTGTGGGACCGGGAAACCGGCCGCGAGTTATTCCGCTTCCGCGATCACAAGAACTTCCTCTGGTCGGCGGCATTCTCCCAGGATGGAAAGTGGATCGTTACAGGTGGAGGAGGCATGGGCGCGGGCGAGGGGAAGTTCGCCAAAGGTAACGACTTCGCTCTGAGACTGTGGAAAATGCCTGATGAAAAGACACTGCTGGAATTCTCACCAGAAAATTAGTTGACAGGAATACTCCCGATAGGCGTCAATAAGACAAGTCGTCTGAGTTCTGGTTGCGCGGCACCCAATCGCCCTTCGAGCCGATTGCGCGATCAGGAAGTCCACCGAGGGCGCATCATGAACCGGCTAGTATTGTGGCTGACCGCGAGCGGCCTTTTGGCGCTCGCTGGTCCCGTCGTGGCGGCCGAGCCGCAAAAGTCCGCGCGGCCGGAGCCGTCCGCGGAGGCAGCGGCTCTTTCCGCCCAGATCGACAAGATGCTCACCGCCACGTGGACGGCCAAGGGCATCTCTCCGGCTGAAAATGCAACAGACGCCGAGTTCCTCCGCCGCGTTTACCTCGACCTTGCTGGTCGCATTCCAACCGTGGCTGAGGCCCGGACCTTCCTGGCCGATACGAAGGCCGACAAGCGGAAGCGGCTCGTCGCCGAACTGCTCAGTCGCCCGACCTACGCCCGACACTTCACGACCGTCTGGAGACACTTGCTCCTTCCAGAGGCAGACACGAATCTTGAATTCGCGTTCATCGCCCCTGGGTTCGAGGCGTGGCTCCGTCAGCAGTTCGCCAAGAATGTTCCGTATGACCAGATGGTTCGCGAACTCTTGACAACTCCGATTGATCAGCAGGCGATGCAACGGATCTACACCGGGGCCGGGATGGGTCAGCCGACCCCAATCGCCTTCTACTTCGCCAAGCAGGGCAAGCCTGAGAACCTCGCCGGCGCTTCCGCCCGCGTGTTCCTCGGCATCCGGTTGGAATGCGCCCAGTGCCACAATCACCCGTTCGCGGAGTGGAGCCGCGATCAGTTCTGGGAACTCGCCGCGTTCTTCGGAGGCATTCGGACCCGAAATCGCGGAGACGGGGTCTTCTACCCCGAGAAGGAAGTTCTCGACATCCGCGAACTTGCCATTCCCGGAACCGACAAGGTGGTTCA
>JAKEEV010000387.1 GCA_022616395.1 Planctomycetia bacterium
GGCAAAGTGGTGCGCATCGCGGAGTTCGGGGCGTTTGTGGAGATTTTTCCCGGCACCGACGGGCTGCTGCACGTGAGCGAAATCGCGGAGCAGCGGGTGCGCAGCGTCCGTGATGAGTTGAAGGAAGGCGACCAGGTGTTGGTGAAAGTGCTGGCGATTGAAGGCAACAAGATTCGCCTCTCGCGCAAAGCCATCCTGCGCGAGCAGCGCGAAAAGCAACGGCGCGAAACGGAGAAAGAGCAAGCCGCCAGCGGGTAGGAACGCAGAACACAGAACTCAGAACGGAGAACGGACAACGACTTTGCTTACTTCCTCGATGCGGCCTTGAATTGGCTGTCATTCCGAGGAGCGTTTTGCTTGTCCGCCGCAGACGGACAAGCAGCGACGAGGAATCTCGATGCACATTCCTATCGCAATCGCGTCAACCAGTGGCATCGTTCAACAGAGCTAACTCAGAACTCAGAGGCGCATCCCGGCGGCCTGTTGTTTCCCACTTCCTCAGCCGCATGGTGGCCTGAAGGTCGCCGCTACATTCGCGCCAGTCTTGCGGCAAAAGAAGAAGGGCCACCCGAACCGGGTGGCCCTTCGTGTTGTGATTGGGTCGGCTGCGAGCTAGAAGTTCACGCGCAGAGCGAACTGGATGACACGCGCGGCTTCGCCGACGGAAATCAGGCTCGTGGTGCTGGGGGTCGAAACCGACACGCAGCAAGTACGCGCGAAGTCCGCGTTGAAGGTGGGCACGAACTGCCCGTTGGCTACGATCGGTCTGTCGTTCGCATCGGTCGCTACGGACAGGTTGCCAAAAAGTGACGTGGTTCCGTCCGTCGAAGTCAGCGGGTTGTCGAAGTTGGCATGGTTGAAGGCGTTGAAGAACTCGGCGCGAAACTGCAGGTTGATCCGCTCGGTGATTGGGAACACTTTGGTGACCCCCAAATCCACGTTCCAGTAGCCGGGGCCCGTAAACATGTTGCGGCCCTGGTTGCCGTTGGAGCCGGGTGCGGGAGGGGCGAAGAA
>JAKEEV010000388.1 GCA_022616395.1 Planctomycetia bacterium
ACAGCCGTGGCCGAATTGAAGCTCCGGATCTAGATTCTGTATGCGGTACAACCCAGGTATTTCCACGGCGTCACAGCCGTGGCCGAATTGAAGCGACAGATAGGAAGCGAACCGCGGCCGGGATTGAGCGGAATTTCCACGGCGTCACAGCCGTGGCCGAATTGAAGCTGGTGTGGCGCTGATGGTGTGTGGGTGGATGTGTGGCTGAGATTTCCACGGCGTCACAGCCGTGGCCGAATTGAAGCTCACGCGACAGAAGCTTGATTGGCTCCTTCCACTTGATTTCCACGGCGTCACAGCCGTGGCCGAATTGAAGCGCGATAGGTACCCGACGCTGGGGCACTACGTCCCATTTCCACGGCGTCACAGCCGTGGCCGAATTGAAGCTGCGCGCCGAACGTCACGCTCGCGAAAGTCGGATCGGATTTCCACGGCGTCACAGCCGTGGCCGAATTGAAGCGATGTAGGGCTTCACACTGCGTTCGGGGTTAGCGACATTTCCACGGCCTCACAGCCGTGGCCGAATTGAAGCAGCGGGTCGCCGAACTGGAGTCCAAGCCGCTCGATCATTTCCACGGCGTCACAGCCGTGGCCGAATTGAAGCCTCGAACCACGCGCGGAAGAGGCGTTCCAGAACGATCATTTCCACGGCGTCACAGCCGTGGCCGAATTGAAGGTCCCCGACTCCACACCAGTGGATGTACGCGTCGTTGAATTTCCACGGCGTCACAGCCGTGGCCGAATTGAAGGGAAGAACGAGCGGAGAATCGGAACCTTCGCGACCTCATTTCCACGGCGTCACAGCCGTGGCCGAATTGAAGGTGCTTATACCTCCCCCTTCAACAGGAGGCATACCGAATTTCCACGGCGTCACAGCCGTGGCCGAATTGAAGTACGGCCGTGGAGTACGCCAGGTACACGACTGACGCCGATTTCCACGGCGTCACAGCCGTGGCCGAATTGAAGACCGCTCCCGTCAGTCGCGGCAGGTGAGCTTGGTCGTTCGGTGGCGATCTACGAGCGGTTCGCCTTGCTCCGCCCTTCCCTTCTTGCGTATTCTTCTTGCTCTTGCACTCTCCTACGGTCACGGAGGACCGAGACGTGTCCCAATCCGCGCCCCACGCCGCTTCCGCTCCCGCTTCCCAACCAACACCGCCCGCTCCCGCCAAGAGTGGAGGATGGTTCAAGGCGATTCTCTGCGGGATGCTCGGTCTTGGTAGCGGAGTGGTCGGTGTGTACGCCACCGCGGTTGTGGATCGCGTCGTGAAGCCGGCCAAGCCGGTCGCGAACTTCGCGGTGACTACAGACGGACTGACTATCACCTGCCAGAACCACGCCAGCGGAGAAAGCGGTTGGTGGGACTTCGGAGACGGCACGCCGCTTGAGCCTTTCATGCCCGATGCACCCGTCACGCACGCTTACGCCAAGCCCGGCAGTTACAGCGTGAAACTCACAGTGAGAAACTTCCTCGCGGAAGAAAACGAACGCTCGGTTCCGGTGGAAGTGACCACAGGCGGATCAACGCCCGCCAGCGCCCCGCAAATCGGCTCGTTCGCGGTTCAACCTGTCTCGCCTGTGTCGTTCGCGCCGGCAACGTTCCGGCTCTCGGCGGATGTGATAAATGCCAGTTCCTGCGTGTGGGACTTAGGTGATGGTCGCGTGGAAGTCACATCGGGTGGCAAGATCGACCGGCTCGTCACGTTCGAGAAGCCGGGAGACTTCGCGATCTCGCTGGTTGCTCACAACGGCAAGCAAGCCGCCAAGCAAGGCGCGGCGGTGAAAGTGGAAGCCCCTCGCGAAGGAACCACGCTGGCAGTCTTGAAGGTGACCGATACCGGCAGCAAGACCGACCGGCTCGTGACGACCGAATCCATCGCGATTCCCGTTCCCAAAGACAAGCCGACTCAGTTCCGCAAGTCCATCTCGGCTCGACCGGGTTTCACCCTCGCGGATGCAGCTCTGGTGAATGCTTCACTCAATGGCGTGAAGAACCTCAAGGTGCAAGTTTCCTCCGACCGACGATCCGCAAACGTAACTGGCGAATGGAGTGGCGATGCGAAATCCACGAACAAGGCCGCGGGCGGGTCGGATGTGCTCGTTCGCGTGAAACTGACTCACGAGCGCACGATCTCGCAACAACCGGCGGTCACAATGGTGACGGGAAGCTTCGGGCTATCGGGTTCCTCTCTGCGTGCCGATCTTCCGCTTCCGCCGGCACCGGTGGGGCTTGGCGGTCACAAGCGCGAGTTCCAGCTCGAGGTTCGCACCGTTCGCGATGGGCGGGCGCAAACGATTCTTCAGGCTCCGCAAGGCGGCAAGGGCACGATGAGCTTCCCGTGGAGGACAGCGCAACAGGGTCCGGGCTGGACTGTCACTTACAACGCCAAAGTGGAAGGACAAACCGTCGTGGTGACCGCGACACAGAGCAAGTGAAGTGTTGTTGGCGAACCCCGCCCGCAAGGGCGGCGGG
>JAKEEV010000389.1 GCA_022616395.1 Planctomycetia bacterium
CCAAAATGCACCAAACCCCACAAAACATGGGCGAAAGAGAGCAAGAAGAAAACCGGGGGGTGGCGGGGGGAGGGGAACGCCACCCCAAGTCGGGGCAGGCAGCAGGCGTCCTCACACGCACGATCGCTGATTCCCCCGCTCTGACCTACCACAAAAAACAATCAACCCGATCTGGTATAAGATCGAAGCACTCGCCTCGAACTTCTCGGAGTTTTTTCATGCGTGCAATTCCTGCCGCTCTCGTCGGCCTTCTGCTTGTCCCGATCATGCTCGTTGCCGATCCGCAGCCCGGCGCGGTCACCAAAGAGCAAATCGAAGCCGACCTGAAACTGGTGCCCTTCGTTGTAGGCAAGGAGCGAATCATCGAGGCCGGGACGCAGCCTTTTATTCACTTCAAGCTGGTGAACACATCGAAGACACGCACTCACAAGGTCGTGAAGCCGGGCGATGGCTCGGAAGTCGGCTGGCGCGATCCGTGGGTGCATGTCACCGCCGAACAGCGGACGGTCGAGGGGAAGTGGTCCGCAATGCAGAAGCTCTCGTACGGTCGGTGCAAGCTGTTCGATTACGACTGGCCGAAGGACGTGATTGAACTGAAACCCGGCGAAGAACTCGTGCTGAAGGATTGGTACGACCCCGGCCACTGGGAGTTCCAGTTCCCCGGCAAGGTGCGGCTGATTGGTCACTATGAGTATCGGGCTGTCGGCGGGAAGAACGGCAAGCCGCGCCCGGACGCCGAGCGCGGCGCGATGGCCGGCGTGCCTCGATTCGCAATCCATTCAGAGCCGGTCGAGTTCACCGTGGTGCGTCCGCTGGATGTTCGCGTCAAGGTGAAGAAGTCGCTGAAGGTCGGCGTTGAGATGAAAGCCAGCGAGGTAATCGAAATCACCGTCACGAATACATCCGACAAGCGGCAGACGGTCGGGAATGTTTCACAGAATGGGTACGGGGTAGGCATTGGTCTTTACGAGGAACTCGCGACCCAACTCGCGTTCAAGAACGTGCCGGTTTATAGCGAACTGAAGTTCCTGGAACCGGGCGAAACGGTGACGGTGTTCGGCGGTGGTGCCTTTGCCAGTTCCGCAGATGGACCCTGGAAGGGTTTGAAGGCTGGCACCACGCGCGTGCGCGTCAGTTACAGCATCCCGACCAACAGTTCCGCCACTCACGTTATCCACGGCGAGGATGTTGAGATTCGCGTTGTGGAGTGAGTGTCGGGAGACAATATTGCCTCAGGGCCGGGATTTCTGCCAAATCCCAGCATCGTGACAGATCAGTGTCCCGGCTTGGGACGACGATGTGTCTGCTCAGTTCGGACTGAAGTCGAACTTGGAGGCCGTTTCGCGTCCGAGCGGATCGTTGACGAACTTGCGGAAGCAGCCGGGGCACATGTCGAAC
>JAKEEV010000390.1 GCA_022616395.1 Planctomycetia bacterium
CTGCTTGTTTGAATGCAGTTGGCTCGGTGATGACGGCGAATCGCGGTTTGAATGCGCGGCACTGATCCGCGAGTTGCTCCCACTTGGAATTCGCCACCAGACCGATGATCTTGAGCCGGTCGGGGAGGTGCCGCACCACGTCAAGCGTACTTGTGCCGATGGAACCGGTCGACCCGAGTACGGCGATCTGTCGAGATCGTTCGAGGCTCGGGGAAGTTGAAGGCATGCGGCAACACCGGTGAATTCTGGGCGGAACGCGAGAAGCGTCAGCAGGCATTGTACGACCAGCCGGAAGAAAGCAGCAAGGTGGACACGAGCGAAGCGGTTCGTGCGCTTTCCTTGGAACGAGCCGCGACCGCAAGGAAGCGGGAACCAAAACCGCTCCCTTGCCAGTAGTTTCGGGATTGCCAGTTTTGCGAGCCTTCGGCTCGCCCGGCCTCAGAGAGCCAGCTACAAAAGACGCAGAAATGCTCGCGCTTTCGCTTCTCTTGTAGCCGGCCTCCCTGAGGCCGGGCGAGGCACTTGTGCCTCGCAAATCCCCTCCTTGAAACTACTGGCACGGTCGCGGCTCGTTTGGTCGCTCCATCATTCTCAAGGCGGTTGCCCGAAACGAGAACGCCCCGGAGCAAAAGCCTCCGGGGCGTGCGAGTCGGCCGTCCGTGTGGTTTGTAGGACAGGCTTCCAGCCTGTCATGCCTTTCGACAGGCTGGAAGCCTGTCCTACATCACATCACTTCATCAGCAAAGTCGCTCCGAAATACACCGCGACCATCAGCAAGAGCGCCGCGGCCACCAGGCCAACCGTCCCGAAGGTGCGCCGTTCGGGAGCCTCATCCGCCCAGGCCGGTTCATCATCGTCCAGAGGAGGAGCGGGGGCGGGCTTGGCTGGCGCTCCCTTCGCCGGTGCGGGATTGGCGTTTGTCGCGGCGCGCGTGGGCAGATTCGGAGTGCTACGTCCAGGAGCGGCCGGAAGCTTGGGCTTGGAGCCGGCCGGAGTCCCCTCGACTGCTGGAAGTTGGAACGAAGCTCGGTTGGGGATGTTCGCTCCGCTGCGCGGAGGTTGGGGAGTGCGGACGTTCGGAGCCGGCGCGGGCGTTCCCGGATTGGATCGCGAGCTTAAACCGGGAGCTGGGGCCGGTGTGCCCACCTTCGAGCCAGGTGTCTGGAGTCGAGAGCCGGAGTTGGACCGAGGAGGCAAGCCGGGCATGTTGCCGCTCGACCGACCGGGCAGAGCTTGCATCGCTGGGCGACTCCCCGAAGGGCGAGCGTTCAGACCGGCGGGCACGCCACCCGGAACCAAGTTCGGATCACCCAGGAACGGCTGGAGTGCTTCCACCAACTCATCGCAGCCGTTAAAGCGCCCTTCGGGTGTCTTGGCCATGAGTCGCTTGAGCACAGTCGCCAGTCCTTCAGGAACTTCCGGGGATAGTTCGCGAACCGGGACCGGCTCCTTGGTTTGGTGAGCCATCATCTTCTCGACCGCCGACCCTTCCGGGAACGGCACTCGACCGGTCAGGCAGAAGTAAAGAACACATCCCAGACTGTATTGATCGCCGGTCGGAGTCCGGTTGGTCGGCTCCATGATGCTTTCGGGGCTGGCGCAATCCAGACCGCTTGTGAGAGTGTTGGCCGTGGACATGGTGTCCACCAGGCTCTCGCCCTCGTTCTCGACCAACAGCGAACCGATTCCGAAGTCCAGAATCCGCGCCTGATTGTCCGAGCCAATCATGATGTTCGAGGGCTTGAGCAGCCCGTGGAACAGGTTGTTCTGTTGAGCGACGGTCAACCCTTGCGCGACTTGAACCGCGTAGAGCACCGCCTGATTCGCAGGCAGTTTGCCCTGGTGCTGAACAATCGCCTCAAGGGTGTTCCCCTCGACAAGCGGCCACGACAGGTAATGCAATCCGCCCGCGGTTCCGACATCCACGAAGGGCACAACGGCCGGGTGCGCGAAGTTTCCAAACGAGCGGACCTGTCTGCGAGCCAGCCGGACGTTCCACATACTGCGTCGGGGAAGAACTTTCACCGCGTAGAGCTGGTTATCATTCTTGGAGCTGGCCTTGTAAACCTGGCCCATGCTCCCCGAACCGATAGCATCGAGCAAGACGTAAGGGCCAAGCACAAGCCCCTGACTCTTGCCGTTGAGAATGCGTTCGGCCTGGAAAACGGTCAGTGTGCCTTGTTCGACCAGGTATTCAGCCAGAGCCGGAGCTTCCGCGCGTGGGTTCCGTTTGAGGAACTCGCCCACAATTTGATCGAGTGGGCCGCGGTCGATGAGTCCACTGCGCCGCAAATCCCACACGAACCACTCGCATGCGCCGAGGTCGCTCGTCACCATGGGGAAGTCATCCTTACGAGAGGCCGGAACGTCGTCCGGAAAAGGTGCCCGGCCGACGGGTTCGCGTACCGCCGGAGTAGGTCATGGGTCACCCAAAACTAGGACGGGTTTCGGGGCTGTCAAACTCACCCAACCCCGTTTTCAGGTGTAACCCGACCCGCTATTCTGTGCAGAACAAGCCGCGCGAACGCGAGAGTCCTCAGATCGTAGGAGAACCGGCCCGTTCGCGCCAGACGACACACTGCGGCTAAGTTTTTCGTTGAAACCTCAAATTCCGCCCAAGGATTCCTTCAATGCCTCTTGATCCCTATGTTCCATGTCCGTGCGGCAGCGGGACCAAGTTCCGCTGGTGCTGCG
Source organism: Planctomycetia bacterium (assembly GCA_022616395.1). Classification (GTDB taxonomy): domain Bacteria; phylum Planctomycetota; class Planctomycetia; order Gemmatales; family Gemmataceae; genus Gemmata. Next base: position 2,695 of record JAKEEV010000390.1, read on the forward strand.
CCCCTTACTATGCAACCGTCGAGAAGGCGTTCGAACAGGAGCGACAAGGGCTTCACGACGCGGCCCTTCAGACCATTCAGGGACTGGTGACGACACACCCCGATAGCGCCGCGGTGTGGAGTTACTTCGCGGAGTTCCTCTACGCCGCCGGTCAGCGCGAGAAAGCTGAGGAAGCGATTTCCGAAGCTCTTTCGCGCAACCCAAACTTCGGCCGCGCTCACTTTCTGCGCGGGCTGTTCCGAGAAGAAGAAGGCGAACTGCTCGGAGCGCTGATGCTCTACCGCAAGGCCGCCGAGACTCTTCACCCCGAAGCACACGACCAACTCGCTCAAGTTTACGACCGAATCTTCCGGCACGAACTGCTCATGCTGAACCGACCGGTCGCAGCACGCGCTGCGCTCGAACGCATGACCCACTTCATGCCGGCCGACGCGGAACTGCGCGAGCAAATGGACGGCCTGTTCGGAGAAGAGTCCCGGCTTCCGCTCGCAGCGCGCAAGAAGTACACCTTTCGCCCAACCGCCAAGCCGATCTCTGAATCATCTGTAACTGGCAAGTTCTCCGATGCGCGCAAAGCATTTGAAGACTTAACGCAACTGACGCCCGACGATCCGGCCGCGTGGTTCAATCTCGGCGTTGTGCGCGCCTGGATGGGCGAACAACCCCAGGCGGTCGCGGCTCTGATGAAGTCCATCGAACTGGAAACCGATGACTACCGCGCGGAAGAAGCCAGCGCGCTTGTGGAAGTGCTCCGCTGCGGCTACGGAATGGAGAACGAGACCGACTACCAGGCTCACACGATCCTCATGCCCATCCGCGAACCTCAAGCCGTGATGAACCTGCTGCGCGCCTACGACGAAGCCCGCAAACTTCGCAACGTGAAGGCGTATCCCGAAAGCGGGCTGATGGTGGGGATGATCGTTGAGGAACTACCGTCGTTGATCGCGGTCGGCTCGGTCGTGTTGGCTCGTGTGGCCGCGCGGATGGAAATTCGCGGAGGAGTGTTGCATCTGAGCCACCCCAACCGTGACTCGGTGTCGCAAGTGGCAGATGAGATTCGCACCGCGCTTCAACTGGCCGTCGAACAGCCGACCGAAACCACCACGCCGCTTTCGTTCCCCGATGTGGTGCTCGAAGCACTCGCGCAGCCGGTCACTTCCGGGAACCTCGACGCGGCCGAGGTGAAACTCCGCGACCACGCAACCAACTTCTTCGAGAACGTCTGGACCCACCGCCCGCGGAAATCGCTCTCCGGCAACACGCCCATTGACGCAGCGGGAAGCAAACTGCTTCGCAAGATTCTCTTTGGCGTCATCAAGTTCCACGAAGACTGCATGAAGGCCACGCAGCCGCACAAGCAGATCGGCGAACAGGTCGTGCCCATCGACGTGTACGACTTCAACCAACTCCGGCACAAGCTGGGACTGGAATACGTCCGAGCCGAACCTCCGAAGGTGAATGTGCCCACGGAAATGCCAAAGGCGAGCGGGGGCCGTGAGATCCCTGATGGAGGGAATCAGGGGGCTGACGCCCCCCGCTCGCCGGCGAAGCGCGAAATAAGCTCGATGAACGCGGCGGAGCTGGCCGGATTGGATATTGCGGCGAGTTCCGTCGAAGAGTTGGAACAGGCCATGCGCGCCGCGGTGAAACTCGACGCACGCGAACTGGCGGTCGCGTTCGCGCAGGCTGGCGTGATGAAGCCATTCGACGCGGCCAGACCCGACCGCTATCCGCTATTCGCAACGGCCATCACCGGAGCAGCATCGGCGGGCGACACCGCGCGAGCCATCGAGTTAGTCGATCAGGGCGTGACGTACGATGCCGAACACAACGCCGGCAACCGAGCAACGGACTACGGACTGAAGAAAGCACAACTCTATGTGAAGGCAAAGGACGCGGAGAAGGCCGCGACGGAGTTCGACGCGATCATTGCCCGCCATCCAGACGAGGGAAAGTTCTACACAACGGCCGCGGAGGAAATGTTGCGCCTGAAGAACCCTGCGAAGGCTCTCCACTTCGCCGAAGCCGGACTGGAAACGGCCCAGCGCACGAACAACCGCGACCTCGAAGGTCACTGCCAGGAAATCGCCGCCCACGCGAAGAAGTCGATGGGGTGAGCGCAGAGAGCGATACTGAACAAGTGTATACTTTCCGACAGTCAGATGGTCAGATGGTCAGATGGTCAGATGGCCACATCCAAGAAGTGGCCATCTGAGTCAGGCGAGCGATTCCGCGCGAGTTGCATTTTCAAAAGCGCCTTGCACAACAGATCATCGTTTGAGCATTCGTCGCGAGCGGGGCGAAGCGCAGTTCGGACTCCTCCACTTCCAGCAATCGCTATAAGTGGACGAATGAATACTATTCACAATCTCGCTTCTCGTCAAGCCTCGTGTTGCTATTCTTCGAGACTTCCGCTTTCCGCTCGATCCGCCGGACCATCCACGCCACCGCCAGCGAGATCAGAAACATCAGCGCAAACGCGATTCGCCGAGCGAGGTTGGTCCCGAACACAACAGCCGCGTTGAAGACAACAAAGGCGAGGAAGCCGTGGATCGTCCAGTTCAGCCATCGCGGACGCGCGCGGTACGAGTCAAACGCCACCCACGCCCAGATCACATCCGCCAGCCACACCAGAGCGAAGAGATAGTTCACGTAGATGCCATTGCCATAACCGGCGACTTGCCGGGTGTGTTCCCACGCCGCTTCGTGAGACCATCCGTGCCCCAGATGAAATGCGATTGCGATGTGAATGAGGCACAGGAGACAGCCAAGCGTCCAGATGAACCGCAAGCCTGCCGCGGTCTCACCGATCTCACCCGAAAGTGCGCGCCTGCGCGCAAGCAGAATCGGCCAACCGAGACACCAGAGGAACGCAGGCCACATCGCGGAATCTTTGATCGCGCTGGCCGAGACATCATGGGTCGCTGGGCTTGAGAACAACAGAACCGGTGCGCTCAGTAGCAACGCAATGCCCAGGATGAGCGACAAGGTCGCGAGGACCGTCCTCACCTCTGACTGTTGCTCTGGGTTGCCTTCGGACATAAACCACCTCTTCGGACAGCATACACGCGGAGCGCAGCCCAATGGCTCGGCGAACGAAGATTGTCGCGACCCTCGGCCCGGCGACAGACACATCAGAGTTGCTGGAAGCGATTCTGCGGGCGGGTGTTGATGTGGCGCGCATCAACTTCTCGCATGGCGCCACGGATGAACACCTCGCGCGTGCGGGGCGCTTTCGCGAAGCCGCTCGGCGCGTCGGGAAGTTCGCGGCGATCCTCGCCGATCTTCCTGGGCCGAAGCTCCGGGTGAAGATACTCGCCCCGCGATTGCTCACTGTCGCCGATGTGATCTACTTCTCGCTGTCCGATTCGCCTGTCGACGCGACGGGCCTCGTTATCACCGAACCGGAGATGCTCGCGGATGTGCGGCCCGGTCAGCGGATGTTGCTCGACGATGGCCGGCTTCAACTTGAAGCAGGCGAAGTCAGCGGCGGACGGCTCGCGGCTCGCGTCACCGTCGGCGGAATGCTTCAACCGAACAAGGGGCTGAATCTGCCCGACACGCCAATCTCAATCCCCGCGATCACTGACCGAGACCGAGAAGCCATCGCCGTCGCCGCACGAGCCGGAGTGGATTGGGTGGCGCTGTCGTTTGTTCGCGGACCAGAAGCGGCTGCCGAAGTTCGCTCTGCTTGCAACGCGGTTGGGTTAGATGTCCCTGTTCTGGCGAAGATCGAGCGACCGGAGGCCGTGGGGAAGTCCGCGGCCATCATTTCCGCGTTTGACGCAATTATGGTCGCGCGGGGCGATCTGGGCGTTGAACTTCCACTGGAGCGCGTGCCCACCGTGCAGAAGACGCTCATCGCGGAGGCTCGCGCCGCGGGCAAACCGGTCATCACCGCGACAGACATGCTCGATTCCATGAGGAACAACCCACGCCCAACACGCGCGGAGGCGAGCGACGTAGCCAATGCGATCTTCGACGGCACCGACGCGGTGATGCTTTCCGGTGAAACGGCGGTGGGCGCGTATCCGGTCGAAGCCGTGTCGTGTATGCACCGGATCGCGGTGGAGACGGAAGTGTATCTTCGTCGCAAGCGCGTACCATCAGCAGTTTCCGAATCCAATGGAGACATCGACGACCCGATGACATTAACCGCCTGCGCGCTGGCGGGCGAAGTCGGAGCAACCGCGATCATTACCCCAACGCTCTCCGGTCGAACGGCGAAGCTCGTCGCTCGACATCGACCGTGGGCGCGCGTTGTGGCGGTCGCGCCAACTGAGGCGGTCTTGCAACGACTGGCGCTTGTGTGGGGAATCACGCCCGTGCGGATGACGCCTGTTCCCGCGGGCGGTGATCGAATGGCGACCGCGGTTCAAGATGCATTCCGCGCGGGGATTCTTTCCCCAGGCGAGCGTGTCATCGTTCTGGCCGGTCATCCGGTCGCGGGCGGCCCGCGATTCCCCACGATGCGCGTTGTCAGCGTCGGCGATGGAGGAACTTCAACGGAACCGTGATGTAATCAGTCATCAGTCATCAGTCATCAGTAATCAGTAATCAGTAATCAGTAATCAATGAACAGTGCTCCTCATCCTGCTCTCCACCTTCCGTTTACTGATGACTGATGACTGATCACTGATTACCGATCACTCCCCTCCCCAAGCTTCTTCCCACTGTTGTTAAACTCTTCATGTTGTGCGTGTTGCACGAATCATCGGTGCGGTGACAGCCTTCCTTCGCGGGCAAGTTAGGTATCTGGTGGCAATTCGTTGTTGGCGCCCGTCAAGTTTGCCGAACTTCACACAATTCTGACCTCACAACGGTCACGAACGGACACCGGCTCGGACGCGGCGCCTCTACGATTGGTGCGCGTCGACCGGAGCCCAGCCGCACGCGGCCCTGATACTCGCACCTTGAGGAGCACCCCGCGTCATGTCGCAATCGCGTACACCTCTTGCGCTGGAAGCCCTCGAAACTCGCGAAACCCCCGCCATACTCTTCACGGAGACCTTCGACACAGTCACTCCGCCCGCTCTGCCGAATGGATGGAACACCTGGGCAAGTGACGGGTTCGCGGTCTTCGCCACCGCAGCCAACAAGGGGCCAGACGGTTCGATCGGACTGATCTCGCAAGCGGTAAGCAGCCGCACCTCGTCGATGGCGTGGTATCCAGAGAGCGTGAAGGCCGACACCGGCTCGGCGATCAGCTTGCGGGCCGATTCACTCGTGCCTGTCTATGTCTTCGCGCGGGGAAGCGATCTGGAAACCAGTTCGCGCAGTTACCTCGCGGCGGTCGTGACTCGTGGGCTAAAGGTACAACTTTTGGAAGTGAAGGATGGGCAAACTCAGGTGCTCGGAAGCGTTTCGCAGCCGAGTTCAGCGTACTTCTCCGGCGGCTGGGTGCGAGTCTCGCTGGAACCGGAAGGAGAGAGCGTGAAGGTGAACGTGACTCGGCAGGATACGGGTCAGTACCTCACATCCGGCGGAACCTGGCAAAGCGACCCGGCAACGGCAATCTCCGCGACCACCACACTCACAACCGCGCAGGGAAAAGTTGGCGTCGGCAGAAACGCGCGGTATGTCGGCTCGGTTCAGATGGACGATTTCTCGCTTGTCGGCGAACTTCCCGGCACGAAGGAATCGTTCGACACCACCGCCGTTGGCTCCGCGCCGAGCGGCTGGAATGGCTGGGCGTCAGACTCAACCGGCTGGTTTAAAGTGTCCGAGGCGCGTTCGCTCAGCCCAAACAACGGGTTCTCGAACACCGGCTTCACCAGCAGTGTCGCTCGGGCGTGGTGGAACAAGGATCTCGATGCCGATGTGGACGTGTCCGCTGCGATCTTCGCCGAGACACTTGTCCCGGTGCAGGTCTTCGCGCGCGGAAGCAACCTTCAGGGCACTTCTGCAACCTATTACGCAATCAATCTCACGCGCGGAATCGAAGCCAAGCTCGTGAAGGTCGTCAATGGCATTGAGACGACGCTCGGCACGGTGAAATCCACTTCATACCTGAGCGGTCAGTGGGTGCGTGCGCGCCTGATTGCAGAAGGTGACAGGCTGCGCGTGCAAATCTTCCGCACGGACACCCTCCAGTGGCTTGCGCCGGACGGCTCGTGGAGCGACAGCCCGGATTACGCGCTGGAAAAAACCGATTCGAGCATCACAGGCGGAGGCAAAGCCGGCGTGGGTCGCAAGTCCGCGACTTCGGGCACGATCACGGTGGATGACTTCGAGGCCAAGCCCGCCGGTCAGTCGAGCGGGCCGGTTGTGAACGTGACTCGACTGGATGGAACTGGCGACGTGACCGGCGAAGTGACCTTCCAGGCAACGGTGACCGGCTCGTTCAATCGAGTCGAGTTCCGACTGAACAATGTTGTGCGCGCGGTCTCCGCGACTTCGCCCGCGGAGTGGACCTTCGATAGCACCATCGTGCTCAACGGCTCTTACACGCTTACCGTCCGAGCATTCGACCCGGCGGGCAACATCGGCACTGAGGAACTGTTGCTCACGGTCTCGAACCCGAACATGGACCCGCTCCCCGATCCGGATATTCCGAGGCACTACAGTCACATTCGCATCGCGGAACTGGCTTACAGCGGAACGCCGATCACCAACACCTTCGAGCAAAACTTATTGAAGAACAGCATCGATCTGGTGATTCCCAATCCGCGGTATCTGGGACCGATCAACACCACGACACCCGACACTCCGCAGTTGATTTACAGCAATGTGTCGAACCTCTATCAGGGCTTGCTCATCGACTGGCTGCGATACGCGGACACCAACGGCAAATCGCGCGAGCTGGCGTTCTATCACGTCACCAAGCCGACCGCCTTCCAGGGCGCAAGCCCCTCATCGCAACCGGTGACGTGGTTCTGGGGCGTGTATCAGTCGACCGAAAGCGGAACGCCAACTGATGTGACCTCCGCGGCGCGCGGAGGGCGCACGTTCAATGTGCAATTCGGCGCGGAGGGCACAAGCACAGCCATCGGCTTCGTGGAGAAGTTCCGCGAAATGAACATCACGCTGGCTCGCGGAGCGGCAAACGGCTGGTCGGGCGTGTGGGAATATGTTTCCGAGGTGGATGCTAACGGCAACCCGACAAGCTGGAAGACGCTGACGCTCAATCACGACGCAACTGGCGGATTGCGCTCCACGGGGAGAATCACGTTCGACCCGCCCGCCGACTGGATTCCCAGTTCCATGACACCTGGCGGCGAAAGACTGTATTCCGTGCGCTTCCGCGTGACGAGCGGCTCCGCGGCCGATGGCGCGGAGTTACTGACGATCTTTGGCCGCGACTATGTGAATGCCAACGGCACATTCACCGGCACCATTCCGCCGTTCGATTTCGCCGCGGACAAGGACAACGACGGCTACCTCAACGACACCGAGTACGCGAATCGCAAGGCCGGGTTCGATGCGCGCTTCGTGTACGAGTCTCGGTTGTTCTACCCGTACTACGGGCAGATGCGCTACGTCACCAATCCATCCGCGGCCGCGGTGAGACACTGGGCGGCGGATCATCACGAGCGGCTGCTGGAAGCGAACCCGCTGGCGGATGGCCTCTTCATCGACAACGCGCACGGGAAGCTCCCCTTCCCCGGCATAAGCGTATTGGAGCCGGTGGGCACATTCGCGGAGGAGTCCGGCGCGCTCATCAACGCGGTATCTCGTGCGATTGCTCCGAAGTGGGTGCTGACGAACACCGCGGGCGGCCGCGCGGAGGGCGACCCGATCGCGGCCGGTTCGGCGGCGGTCTTCGAGGAGTTCTTGCTCCGCCCGCTGCAAGCAAACTGGTCGGAGGTGGGCGACGCGACGAGCCTGATAGATCGGAGGCTCAACGCCGCGGGCGAGCCGCTTGTGGTGATCGACAGTCACCCGGGAGGCGGTTCAACGATTGATGCACGGACTCAGATCGCGACTCTGGCGTATTACTACCTCGTCGCTGATCCCGAGCGAACGTTTTTGATGTTCTACGGCGGTTACAACCCGTCCTCGACGTGGATTCAGCACTGGGCACCGGCCTCGACGGTGAATGTGGGCACTCCAACCGGCGAGATGACCACATTCGCCAGCGGCCTCGATCCGGCCAATTCAGCACTGACATATAAAGTGTTCGCGCGCGACTACACAAACGCTCTGGTGCTCTACAAGCCTCTCTCTTACGCACAAGGAAAGGGCGAGGGGACAACAGGCACCACCACCGCGACCACTCACCAGCTCGGAGGCACTTACCGGCGGGTGAACTCAAACGGCACGCTCGGCATCGCGGTCACTTCAGTCACCCTGCGCAACGGCGAAGGCGTGCTGTTGGTGAAAGCGTGAGAATCAGAGCCGCGACCGTCAGGGAGCGAAGCAAGATCGCTCCCTGACGGTCGCGGCTCCGAAAGCAATCGGCGCGGCGGGTGCGTTTTGGTCTACTGCCATTTGATGATCTTGCACTTCGGCAATGCCTTCTGAAGTTCTTTCACCCCAGCATCTGTCACTTTGGTGTAGGACAGTTCGAGAGTGGTGAGGTTCTTGAGTTTGGCGAGTGCCTTCACACCTGTATCAGTCACCTCGGTACTGGCAACGCAGAGGTTGGTGAGGTTCTCGAAACCAACGAGTTCTTTTAACCCCTCATCCGTGATCCTAGTGCCGCCAAGATTGAGGTGAGTGAGGTTTGTAAGACCCGCGAGTTCTTTCAGCCCTGCGTCCGTCACTCCGGTTCCGAACAGGTCGAGGTGGGTAAGGTGCTTGAGTGCGGTCAGTTCCTTCAAATCCGCGTCTGTGAGTTGCCTGCTGAAACAAACGAGTCGAGTGAGGTTCATAAGACCGGCCAATTCTGTCACCCCCCGCGGCGTGGGCAATTCGAGGGTAATGAGGTTCTTGAGTGTGACGAGTTCCCTCATCCCCACACCCGTGATCTTTGAGCCGGAAAGGGAGAGTTCAGTCAGGTTTGTGAACGCAGCCAACTCTTTCATCGCCGCGTCCGTCATCCCAGGACCGCCCACCGAGAGTTTGGTGAGCTTCTTGAGGCCCGCGAGTTTCTTCAGCCCCGTGCCCGTTACATCGGTCTGTGCGATGTCGAGGGAGGTGAGGTTCTTGAGTTTGGCGAGTTCCTTTACCCCTGTGTCTGTCACCTTCTCGCTGCCCACGTAAAGCACGGTGAGGTTTGTAAGGGCGGCGAGTTCCTTCATCCCCGCGTCCGTGACGAGCGGGCTGCCCAGGCGAAACACAGTGAGGTTTCTGAGTCCGACCAGTTCCTTGACCCCTCTGTCCGTGACCTTTGCCCGGTGGAGATCCAGGTAGACGAGGTTGTTGAGAGCCGCGATGTCTGTTACCCCGGCGTCTGTGACCGAGGTGTTGAGCAGCTTGAGCGCGGCGAGGTTTTTCAAACCGACTAATTGCTTCAGTTCGGTATCGGTCATCTCGAGATGGAGCAGACTGATCCCGAAAGACACCTCGATCGGAGGCAGATTCTTCAACTTCGCGACGGCGTTTGCGTCGTGCGCTTGGAACGCGAGCACCGGATTACGAAGATCATTCGTGTCAGTTCCGAACATGACGTACCCGTTGCTCTCACCCATCCACCCCGCCTCGAACCCGCACTTCTGCCAGGCTTCAATTGTGGCCTTGTCGATCTCCTTCGGTTTGGGAGTGGTTTTGTCTTCGTTGTCGCGTTGAGGTTCCTGGATAACAACTGGGGGGGGTGCCGACGGTTTCACAGGTCGGTCGCAGCCAGCACACACCAGCAGCGCGATAAGCCAGCGGCGGGGGTTCATCGGGGTGTCCTCCGATCGGGTGCGACTCACTGAAAGGTATCCGGACAGGCTGCATGATGCAATTGTTGCTCGCGGCTCGATTTTTCATCGACGAATTCGGCCGTGGCGGGGAACATCCTGTGAACGCTCTGTCAGTGAGGGTTGCAATGCCATGACCGCCACTTCAAGCGGGCTGCGTCGGGTCGCGAAACGGCTTTCGCCCGATCCCGCACCGGATGGCGAACTGCTCCACCGCTTCCTCACCGACCGCGACGAGGACGCATTCGCTACTGTCGTGCGACGACATGGGCCGATGGTGCTCGGCACCTGTCGGCGCGTGCTTGGCAATGCCACGGACGCGGACGATGCGTTCCAGGCCACGTTCGTTGTGCTTGTTCGCAAGGCTCACTCGCTCGCGGACCGGGCAACCATCGGCAACTTCCTCTACGGAGTCGCTTACCACACCGCACTCAAGGCGAAAGCGATGGCCGCCAAACGCCGAACGAAGGAATCTCACGCGAAGACACCAGAGCCGGCCGAGGATCAATCGGAACTGCTCTCCGCGCTCGATGAAGAACTCGCCCGGTTGCCGGAGAAGTATCGCGAGCCGGTTGTTCTGTGCGAACTCGAAGGGCGTTCAAGACGCGAGGCCGCGGAGTCGCTGGACATTCCCGAAGGAACCATCTCCAGCCGGCTCTCAACGGCTCACCGGATGCTGGAAAAGCGGCTGAAGTCGCGCGGGTTCGGTGCCGTATGCGTCTCAACGATATTGGCGGGTCAGGCATTCGCGGTGACCGATTCGCTTGCGAATGCCGCGGTGCGATCCGCGTCAATCGGTCCGTCGGAGGGCGTTTCAAACCTTGTCTCGGAGGTCTCAAAGATGCTGCTTCTGCACAAGATCGGAATTGGAGCTACAGCGCTTGTGGTCGCGGCCGTGGGTGTCGGGATCGCGTTTGCTCTTCCGCGCGACATCCCAGCGAATGACCCGCCCATCGCTCCAAAGGCAACCGAACCGCTTCCGCTTCTGGTCAAGGCAGCGGCCGCGGATGAGAAGGAACCCGCGTGGAAGGTTGAGTTCCGCAAGGTCTATGGTCTGAAGGATGGCGAGTTGATTCGCAGAGTCGCTCCTCCCTATCCAGAGTGCCGGGCGGAATACTTCCGAGACGAGATTCGCGAGCTGTACAAGCGGAACAAGATGGACCCGCCGGAGAAGGAACTGAAGCATGACTACACGAAGCACTTCACCAAGTTCGCATGGAAGGATGGCTGGACGGTGCCGGAGTTGAGGCGGATGGTCGTGCCGGTCAAGCCGGACGAGGGCATCTCACTGGCGCAGCTACTCGACATGACCACGGGGTTCCACAAGACGCGCATTGAGTCCGAGCGCGAGGCGGTCCTGAAACTGAAAGTGACCGGTGACTTTGTTGTGCGGGCCGGAGCCGACCCAGAGAAGATCGCCGAGAAACTTGGGGTCATCCTTCACAACCTGCATCCGATCGTGGTGTCACTCTCGTTCAAGGACGTGGAGCGGGATGTGTACGTGTTCTCCGGCAAGTACAAGGCCAAGCCGCTGCCCGACCGGAAGGAGAACGAAATCGAGGTGTACGCAAGCCAGCTCCAGGACAAGAACAGCGGCGGAGGAGGCGGAAGCGGGAGCGTCAAGGAGTTGATCGGCCACATCGAGCGGTTCGTCAACCACCCGGTGATGCTTGGCGAGGTCGAGGGCGCGAAGCGCGTTTCGTGGCACTACAACTACCGGTCTCCGTTCACCGAGGCTCAATACGCCGAGGACAGAGACCCGGACGCGGTGGTCAATAACATCGCGGATCAGACCGGGCTGACTGTCAAACGGGAGAAGCGCAAAATCCGTGTGCTGGTGGTGGATCAAAAGCCGTGAGCGGCAACGAAGTGAGGCTTTCAAACGCATCGCAATCCTGTGACGTTTTCGCGCGGACGATCTACTTCAGCGCTTCGGCGAGCCAGGGAATGAGCTGACGCGTGGCAAGCTGTCGGCTGAAGCGCGCTGCCGCGGAGGGGAGCATGTGGTGACCGTCGGCGAAATCCTCCTCCGCGAAGTCCGTTGGTGCCGCGAAGACCGGACAGCCGAGGTCTTCCGAGAGCATTCGGCAGAAGTTCGCCAGCACTGCCCAGGATTGCGGCTCATACCAACTGCGGACAGTCGGTGACTCCGGCGTGAGGAAAAACGCAACCGGAATTCCTCGCGCGCGGCAATCCGCAACCAGATCGCGATACGCGCGCATCGAGAGTTCACTCACTCGCAGGCGCTCAAGTGCCCGACCGTATTCCGCGCGCACTTTCGCCTGTCGAGCTGGTCGGTGGATCTCCACATCGTTCGCGGGGTAAGGACAGAACCCGCTCGCATCCGTCATACTCCACTGGTGATCGAGTCGCTGACTCCAGTTGAGCCAACGCGGGGCAAGATGACTGACAATCACCAGCCGCTGCGCATGGAATGCATTCAATCGGTCGATGAGCCAGGCTCGACGAACCGCGGACGGGTCGGAGCAGTACGGGGCCAACCGCGGAAGATCATCAGCGGTCAAGCGCGCTGAGGAACTGACGAACAAATGATCGGCCGGGCCAGGCACGACGAGCGTGGCGGGGAGCAACTCGACCAACACCGCCGCGGGGAGCACCTCATCGGCACAGAGTCTTTGAAACGTGAGCCGCAAATGAAGTGGACTTGCTCCGGATTGACCGAAGTTGAACACCATCGGAGAACCCGGTTCATCCGGGAAGGCCATCGCGCGCGGGTTGATTGCGTTTTGCGTGCGCGAGGTTCCCAGAACGATGACAAGCGGACGGTTGGGATGAGCGCGCACCTGCTGGCGAACGCGAACGAGCCGGTAGCCGTATTCCGGTTCGCGCAGTTGCGGAAGGCCGGCTTCCACCACACACGCCAGCGCCAGATGCGCCACCAGAACCACCGCCACGCCCCAGAGAAGCGAACGCCAGGCCGATCGGTGACGATTCGCCTTTCCACCGACACCCACCGGAGGAGCAGGCGCGCTGACAGCTCGTAGAGTTTCGGGTGGATTGGTGTGTTGTTGGTGTTTGGTCCGAAAGACAGGAAAGACACGGACCAAACACCAGACACACCAACCCACCCGAAACTGCGCCAGCCCGCGGAGGCGCGCCACGAAAACACTTCGAGCGAATTTCCGGTGAGTGGTTTGGTTCACGGCCGATCTCCCAACTCCGGAAAGGCCGCAACCACCGCGGGACCAAGTCGCTCGGTGAACTTCGCTGCCCCGATGCGCGACAGATGGAACCCATCCGTCAAGTATCCATCCTCCATCCAGTCGCGTGCGTCAATGACCGGCACGGCCAGTTCGCGACTCAGCCCGGCGAGGTGATCGCGGAACGCGGACTCGACTACCGGCGGATACCAGCTTCGGAACTCGCTCGACTCCGGAAGGAACAGGAAACCAACCTGCCCACCGTGCGCGCGGACCTGAGTCACGGCCTCTCTCAAAGCCCAATCCGAGTTCGCATGAATCGTGTATCCGTCGAACCGGTCGCGATAGTACCGCTCGCATTGCTTCAAGCGCTGAGGGCGAATCGTGGTGTCGCCTGGTGGCAGTTCCATACCCGGTAACCAACCCCAGCCATCGAGACCCGCCCACGGGCCATTCACTTCCCACGGTCGAGCCACCCACCGAGGAGCGAGTTGGACGAGCCATCGACTTCCGTTCTCGCGGAACGCATTGAAACGCGCGGCCCACATTCTTCGCTCGATGCGCGCTTCGGGAGGAAAACAGCCGCGGATGATGGACCGCTCCGCCAGACGCAGCCGGCGAGGATCGGCGTGAATCCCTTCGGCATGCTTGGCGTCCTGGCGAAGAAACGGAGGCCAGTATTCGATGAGCACGACCGCGGGGCGCGCGCCCTCGCCATTCACTCGCTGCACGGTCATTAACTCTTGAATCGGCCCCGCTCCGACCGTGGACATGTTGAACAACAGCGGATCGTGTGCGCTTCCGGGACGCGCGGATTCCCACGCATCGGGCTTGACTCCCATACACGCTCGCGAACTGCCAACCACAAGCACGAGCGGTCTGTTCGGATGCTCGGCGACGCGACCTCGAAGTTGTTCGGCTCGGTGGGTGTATTCCGGATCGCGCATCTTCGGCCACGCTTCCATCGCCAGGAGTGCCGCAACGTGAAAGAAAACGATTGCGAGCACAAACCAGCCCAGCGAAGCATGAGCTGTTTTCCTGCGGCTGTGATTTGAAAGGAGGCACACTCCGCGTGCCGTTGGCTTTCTCTGAAAGCACAAGAACGGCACACGGAATGCGCCTACTACTCTGGTCGCTTGGCTCACAGATTCATCTC
>JAKEEV010000391.1 GCA_022616395.1 Planctomycetia bacterium
AGCGTGCTGGTCCTGCGTCAACTCGTCCGGTCGTCATCCGAAAAGGTTCGCCAAACAGCCGCCTGGCACCTCATCTACCAGCGCCTCGAACTGTGCAAGATCGAACTTCACGCCACGCTGGCCGCGGCGTTTGCAACTCCGCAGCCGCCGTCCGACGCACATCTCATTGCCGCTCTCCTGGAGGCCCATCCCCGTGATCAACTTCTCCGATTTGCTGCCAACGTGCTCAATGCCCCAGTTCTGCAGCGCCTTGCTCTACAGACTGCTGAAGCCGGACGCGGTTAAAGACCCGGCGCTCTTCATTCGCACGTGCCTCACGGATGAGTCCGGCGACCCGATTCAACTGGCTCCGGTTCACGAAGAGCTTCAGCAGTTCCTCACGGACCATCCGCGGGCGCTGGTGGAGTTGCCGCGCGATCACGGCAAGAGTTTCCAGGTCTGCGGGCGCGTGCTGTGGGAGCTGGGCAAGAACCCCGCGCTGCGAATCAAGATCGTCTGCGCGACGGATGCCATCGCCGCGGAGCGCAGCCGGTTCCTGCGCGACGCCATCGAAAACAACGAGCGCGTGCGGTTCATCTTTCCGCACTTGAAGCCTGCCGAACCGTGGGCCGCGGACACCTTCACCGTGGCGCGGCCAACGGAAACCATCGGGCCGAGCGTCTCGGCGTTTGGAGTTGGCGCGGGGAGTACCGGCACGCGAGCGGATTTACTCATCTGCGACGATGTGGTTGATGTTCGCGCGATGCGTAGCCGCGCCGAACGCGAGAAGGTCGCGGACTACTTCACCAACAACCTCATGAACCTGCTGGAACCCGACGGCCGGTTCTGGGGCCTGTTCACGCCGTGGCACGCGGACGACCTGAACGCGCGGTTGAAGAAAGGCGGAGCCTATCCGGTGTTCCGCAAGGCGGTTGGCGTGAACTTCGAGCCTGTGTGGGAAGAGAAATGGCCCGCGGAGCGCTTGCAAGCTCGCAAGAACGAGATCGGGAGTGCTTCATTCGCTCGCGGGTATCAACTCGTGCCAATCGCCGAAGATGAGACGCTCATTCGCCCCGAGTGGGTGCAATTCTGGAACGAACCCTGCGAATACGACATTGTGCTTCTGTCGGTCGATCCCGCGGTGAGCACAAACCCGAAGGCGGATTGCTCCGCGCTTGTCGTTCTGGGCCGAACGGCAGGCGAACCCCGGCCGCAAGGCCGGGGGTGCGAACCGTCATTCACCCCCGACCTTGCGGCCGGGGTTCGCCCGGTAGTTGAGATTCGGGTTCTCGCTTGCTCCGCGCGTCGAGTGTCCGCGCCGGATCTGGTGAACTTGATCGACGAGTTTGACCGGCAGTGGAACCCCGCGACCATCCTCTTTGAGTCGAACGCGGCGTTTCTGGGCATGAAGGATTTGTTCACGAAGCACACCCGCTTCGGAGCGAAGCTCAAGAGCGTGACTCAATCCGCCGACAAGGGAGCGCGAGTGGCCGCGTTCAGTGTCGCGGTGGAGAACGGTTCCTTCCGGTTGAAGGGAGAGGCTGGAATCGTGGATGTCAGCCAGCGGGAGTTGTGGGAGCAGCTCACGATGTTCCCATTTGGCGAACACGACGACTTGCTTGACGCCGCGACCACCGGCTGCGCGTTTCTGCTCGACCGGCGAGACCCCCGGGTCTGGTAAGAGCGGGTTCATGGACCGCGGGCCTCTGGCCCGCAAAACGTATCTCATGCCAATTGCTTCCGAGTGTTCCCGAAGCGTATTGAGGGAGAATAGCTTTGCGGCCGGGACGGCCGCGGTCCAGACACGATACCGCTCCCTTGCGGTCGCGGCTCGTTCATCCGCTGGAAATCAGCCAACCAACGAGAGCGGTTGAAAGTTACTAGGTTTGGATTTTACTTTGCGGACATTGAGAAGGGCGGTTAGTCTGCCGCGTGCGTGGCGAACTGTTCGCACACACTTGTGGAGGATTGACCGTGGCAAAGAAACTGGCTTTGTGCATTGGGATCAATGACTACCCAGGTACCGGCAGCGACTTATCCGGATGCGTGAACGATGCGAATGACTGGACGGCGGCATTCAAGGCGCGAGGATTCACCGTGCGAACGTTGCTCAACAACCAGGCCACGCTCAAGGCGATGCGTAGCGCGCTCGCCTCGGTGATCGGGCAGGCCGCGGCCGGCGACCTGGTGGCGGTCCAGTATTCCGGGCACGGGTCGTATGTGCCGGACGATGACGGGGACGAATCGGACGGCACCGACGAGTGCCTCTGCCCCTACGACATCGACACGAACGGTCCTCTGATCGACGACGAGTTAAACGAACTGTTCGGCGCGCGGGCTTACAACTCCAGGATCGTGTTCTTCTCGGATTCGTGCCACTCCGGGACGGTTGCCCGGTTTGCTCCCATCACCACTCCACCCACGACGAAGGCGAAGAACGCGCCAGTGCGGAAAGTGAAGTTCCTACCTCCCGCGACGTTCCTCTCGGCGCGGGAGGCAGGCAAACTGGGAGTGCGATCGCGCCGACCGGCCAGTCCGCCGGGTCGACACGAAGCGCTCCTGATGTCTGGCTGCCAGGATACGGAGTACAGTTACGACGCCTGGTTTGAAGGGCGGCCGAACGGCGCGTTCACGTTCGTTGCGCTGCGGGCACTCAAGAAGATCTCCGGTTCGGCCAAGTACACCGCCTGGCACAAGGCGATCCGCAAGGCACTCCCTTCCCAGCAATATCCACAAGCTCCCAACCTCTACGGCACAAAGACCATGAAAGGTTGGAAGGTTCTTGCGTGACGCTCTTGATGGGTGGGGAGGGCGTCGCGGAGGATCGTTCCTTACAGGAAGCGGAAAACGGTTTGCGTTTGGGCGGGTCTGGTCGTAATGTGCCTGACCATAGTGGCACAAACGCAGCCTCAAGTCACTCTTTCCCCAAACAGGCCACACGCCATGAGCAGAGACTACGACGACCGGGACGATGACCGCTACGACGACGATTACGACCGTGGAGGCCGCATGGCTCCACACCGGGGAACGATGATTCTCCTCCTGGGGATTCTCAGCTTGGTGATCTGCGCTCCTCTGGGAATCGCGGCGTGGATCATGGGGAAGAATGACCTCGCGGCGATGGAAGCCGGACGAATGGACCCAACAGGACGGGATCAGACCAACATCGGCTACATCCTGGGCATCGTCGGTTCGATTCTGTTCGTGATTCAAATGATTGCCGTCTGCGCCTGGCTTGCGCTCTTCGGTGCAGTGATCGGAGCGGGAGGAGGCGGAGGAGGTTGAGGTTCACCCAATGGCGTTTCCTCCGCTCCCTTGCGGTCGCGGCTCGCTGGGAAGGTTTGAAATCGCAGTGAACCAACGAGCCGCGACCGCAAGGGAGCGAGTGCTTCCGCAGAACCAACGAGCCGCGACCGCAAGGGAGCGAGTGCTTCCGCACTTCGAGACGGCATGAACACTGAGATTCTCGTGGGGGATGTGCTGAACGTCCCTGCCGATGTGCTCATCTCGACCGCGAACCCGTGGTTGCAGATGACCGGCGGGGTGAACCTCGCGATCATTCTGCGTCCGAAGGGCGAACTGGTTCACGAGGAGCTTCAGCGATACTTGCCCGCAACCGGCCGGCGCATTGTCGAACCGGGAACGGTTGTTCGCACCGGACCGGGATCGCTTCCGGTGAAACACATCCTGCACGCGGTCGCGATAGACCCGTCTTACGACTCATCCGTGGAGTTGGTCGCCTCCACCATCACCACTGCGCTGACACACGCACGCGAACTCGGCGCGAAGGTCGTC
Organism: Planctomycetia bacterium; assembly: GCA_022616395.1. GTDB lineage: Bacteria > Planctomycetota > Planctomycetia > Gemmatales > Gemmataceae > Gemmata. Next base: position 3,775 of record JAKEEV010000391.1, read on the forward strand.
AGCATTCCGGCACTGGGAACCGGCTTCGGTCCACTGTCGATGGAAGACTTCGCCACTGCTTTGAAACAAGCACTCGCAACCGACTGGTCGCCTCTCGAATTACTGAAAGTTGTGTTGAAGGACGAAGAGGCCGCACAAACCGTTCGCGCAGTGTTGGAAATGTAGGACAGGC
>JAKEEV010000392.1 GCA_022616395.1 Planctomycetia bacterium
GGCTTTCACGAAGCCCAACGATCTGGCCATCCTCATGGGTTTGAGCGGATCGTACGCGATGATGCCCGACGAAGCGGCAATCATCGAGTTCAGGGAGTCACTTCGGGCTGGTCCTATGCCGGGTGGGTATCGGTCGGCATCGATCCCGTTGGAGCGTGGAACGTGACCTTCCCGGCTCAGGGGTTGAATATCTGGAACTACAACAACAACCCCAGCGCGCTGAACAAGGTGCGTGGGCGGCGGGCATCCTGGTACAACGCCGCGAGTCTGCACACCGGCGGCGTGAACTTCGTGTTCGCCGACGGCTCAGTGCGATTCATTCCGGAATCAATCAGCGTCCCGACCCTCACGCTGCTCTCCCGAATGGGCGACGGCCAGGTCATCACGAACATGCCGTAACAGGGCCAGAGGGCAGAGATCAGAGGACAGAAATTCAGAGGACAGAAATCAGAGGACAGAAATCAGAGAAAACGAAGAGTTGTTCCTGTTTTGACTTCTGACTTCTGGCCTCTGTCTTCTGTTTTCTGCCTTCTGTCCTCTGATCTCTGATCTCTGAGGAGGGACCATGCGGCGATTGTGCTACCTCGCGGCGGTTTCAGTCGTGGCGTTCCTCGGCTGTAGTGGGGACGGCCTGAAGCGAGTTGATGTTCAGGGGAAGGTGACGGCCAAGGGCGTTCCGGTCGGGAATGCGACCGTCGTGTTCATGCCTATCGGAGATACGAAGGGCGAGGGCGGGATCGGAACTGCGGACGCGGACGGCAACTTCACCCTGACCGGTTCTCGGCGCGGGGATTCTGGAATCGTTCCCGGCAAATACCGGGTGCGGATTAGCCGGTTCGTGGACCACGACGGAACCGTCCTCCCTTCGGACGCGAAGCAGGCCGACTATCCACACGCCGAGGAGTCCGTACCGGCCCCATACTCCTTGCCTGACTCTCCGCTTGAAGTCACGGTCCCTGAGCCGGGAGGAGCGGTGCCCGTCGAGATCCCCGTGAAGCTCCTGGGGAAGAAGTGATAACCGTCCGACACCCCGGAGGACGTTTCATGTCTGTATTCATCAGCGGACGAGCCGCGGTTGGTCTTTTGCTCTTTCCTCTGGCGGTTCTGTTCACGGCCTGTGACCAGCGACCAGCGGCCACCGACCCAACTCCAGTCCAGATCGTTCAGCCGGGACCAACCGGACCGGTATCAACTGAGCCGGGTGAAATCGAGTTATCCGACCCACAGGTGACGTTCACGGAACCGAATCAGGTCCGGTTCGAGGTTCGATACCGCTTCACCAAGGGGAAACCGGACAAGTATTACATGTGCGAGGTTTCGTTTCCGGGCACGATGAATCACGGTGCCAAGCCGATGGAAAGCTGGGAGCTGAAGTCGGAAGGGGTGATCAAGGACGGAATCACACTCTCCAAGCCGCCGGTCCAGACATTCGAGATTCGCGTCTCGGAGGCCGACTCGCCTCAGAAGGGATACAAGACAATTTCCAACGTCGTCAGCGGCCCAGTCAAGTAGCTCCGGGATCTCACCTGAGTTCGCCTGCCATTTCGCCGCACGTTTGCCCGGCGGGTCATGACACATTGTCACCGGCGGGGCATTTTGTACTTTCGGGCGGTTTGCCAAGTTCTTAACCCGTCGCGGGTTGCGTCAGGGGCGTTTCGCGGCACAAAAGCTGCATGTCGCGAACGGTAGCTATCACTTTCGTTACTCAAAGACGGATAGAAACGATGGCAGCCAAGCAGCTTTCCTACGCCGACGACGCGCGCCAGAAGCTCCGAGAAGGAGCACGCAAACTCGCCCGCGCCGTTCGATCCACACTCGGCCCACGCGGTCGCAATGCCGTCCTCGATAAGGGTTGGGGAAGCCCCAACGTGACCAAAGACGGCGTGACGGTCGCCGAAGACATCGAGTTGAAAGACCCATTCGAGAACATGGGCGCGCAGCTCGTTAAAGAAGCGGCGTCCAAGACCAGCGACGTCGCCGGTGACGGCACCACCACCGCCACCATCCTCGCGGAGTACATCTTCGACCGCGGACTCTCCGCCGTTGCCGCCGGTCACGATCCGATGGCAATCGTGCGCGGAATTCAGAAGGGCGTTGAGAAGGTCGTTGAGGAACTGGAAAAGCTCGCCGAGAAGATCGACGCGAAGGACAACAAGTCAATCACCGAAGTGGCGAGCATCGCGGCCAACAACGACCGCGAGATCGGCAAGAAGCTCGCCGAGGCCATGAAGCTCGTCGGCGCCGATGGCGTCATTACCATCGAGGAAGGCAAGACCGCCGATACCGAAGTGAAGGTTGTCCAGGGGATGCAGTTTGATCGCGGGTATCTCTCGCCGCACTTCGTCAACAACCAGGAAAGCGTCACCGTCGAATTCGAGAACCCCTGCATTCTCATCTACGAGGAGAAGATCAGCACGCTCAAGAGCCTGATTCCCATTCTCGAATGGGCCGCGAAGGAGAAGGAGCGGTTGCTCATCGTCGCGGAGGATGTGGAAGGCGAGGCGCTCGCGGGCCTGGTGCTCAACAAACTCAAGGGCGTGGTTCACGTCTGCGCGGTGAAAGCTCCCGGCTTCGGCGACCGCCGAAAGGCCATGCTCGAAGACATCGCGATCCTCACCGGCGGGCAGGCCATCTTCAAGGATCTGGGCATTCAACTCGACGGCATCACTCAGCCGACACCGGAGCAGGCGAAGAAAGGCAAACAGCCGTACCCGACAGTGGTGGACTATCTCGGCCGCGCAAAGCGAGTGAAGGTGGACGCCGAGAACACCACCATCACCGAAGGGAAGGGCGAGAAAGCGAAAATCGAAGGCCGGGCCGAACTGATTCGCAAGGAGATCGAGAAGACCGACAGCGAGTACGACCGCGAGAAGCTCCAGGAGCGGCTCGCCAAGCTCGCGGGCGGAGTGGCCGTGGTGAAGGTTGGAGGGGCGACCGAAACCGCCATGAAGGAACGCAAAGCGCTCTACGAAGACAGCCTGCACGCCACCCGAGCCGCGATTGCCGAAGGCATCGTGCCCGGCGGCGGTGTCGCTCTGCTCTACGCCCGCAAGGTGCTCGAAAAGCCAATGAAGGGCGTTGACGACGAAGCTCAAGGCCTGGCGGTCCTTCACAAGGCACTCGAAATGCCCTGCCGGCTCATCGCGGAGAACGCGGGCAAGGACGGCACCGTGGTTGTGGCCCACATTCTCAAGGGCAAGGACAAGAACCACGGCTACAACGCGGACACCGACGAATACGAAGATCTTCGCAAGGCCGGCGTCATCGACCCGGTGAAGGTCACTCGCAGCGCGCTTCAGAATGGTGCCAGCGTCGCGTGCCTGTTGCTCACGACCGAGTGCATGGTCGCCGACATCCCCGAACCGAAGAAGCCCGGCGGAGACCATCACCACGACGACCACCACGGCATGGGCGGCATGGGCGGAATGCCGGGGATGATGTAGTCGTTAGTCATTGGTCATTGGTCACTGGTCATTAGTCATTGATCACTCACCGAGTCAACCGCGAGAGAGTCAACGGACACGAATGACGAATGACCAATGACCAATGACGGCCCCAACAAATACCGCACCCTTCAAATAGCTGGAGCAAAACAATGGCAAAAGCAGAGAAGCAACTGACCCTCCGTCCGCTGGATGATCGCGTCGTGCTGGAACCGCTCGAAGCGGAAGAGAAGACTGCGGGCGGCATTCTCTTGCCCGACACCGCCAAGCAGAAGCCGCAGCAAGGCAAGGTGATTGCGGTCGGGCCGGGGAAGCTCACCGACAAAGGCACACGCACCGCGCTGGCCGTCAAGGTGGGCGACACCGTCCTGTTCGGCAAGTACAGCGGCTCGGATGTGGAAGTCAACGGCAAGGAATACAAGATCGTCCGCGAAGCCGAAATCCTCGGCAAACTGACGAAGTAAATCACAAACCCGATTCACCGCGGAGGGCGCAGAGAACGCAGAGATTGAGAATGAGTTGGAATCAATCTCTTGTTTTCTCTCCGCGTTCTCTGCGTTCTCTGCGGTGTAATCATCTGGAGAATAAGAACATGGCGAAGCAACTGCTCTATACCGATGAGGCGCGGAAGAAACTTCTCTCCGGCGCTGAGAAGCTGGCCCGCGCGGTTGGCTCGACACTCGGCCCGACCGGCCGAAACGTCATCATCGACAAGTCGTTCGGCGGGCCGCACGTCACCAAGGACGGCGTGACCGTCTCAAAGGAAATCGACCTGCCCGACCCGTTCGAGAACATGGGTGCGAAGCTGGTTAACGCAGTCGCGCAAAAGACCAGCGACAGCGCGGGCGATGGCACCACAACCGCGACCATCCTGGCTCTTGCCATCTATCAGGAAGGCTTGCGGAACATCACCGCCGGTGCCAACCCGATGGCCGTCAAGCGCGGGATCGACAAGGCCGTGACCGCGGCGATCAATTACCTGGAAGACGAAAAGAACGGTTTGAGGAGAACAATTCGCCCGATCGACAAGGGCGGTCGCGACGACCTGGAGAACATCGCCAGCATCTCGGCGAACAACGACCCGAAGATCGGCAAGCGGATGGCCGAAGCGTTCGCCAAGATCGGCCGCGACGGCGTCATCACCGTGGAAGAGGGGAAGACAAGCGAGACGCAGTTGGAGTTTGTCGAAGGAATGCAGTTCGACAAGGGGTATCTGTCGCCTTACTTCGTCGTCGGCACACCGGAACTGAAGTGGGAGCAGAAGGACGTTTACGTCCTGATCTACGAGAAGAAGCTCGCCAATGTGCGCGAAATGATCCCGATTCTGGATCGCGTGCGTCGAGCCGGCAAGCCGCTCTTAATCATCGCCGAGGACGTGGAGAGCGAGGCGCTGGCCATGCTGGTGGTTAACCGGCTCAAGGGCCACATCGATGTGTGCGCGGTGAAGGCTCCGGGCTTCGGAGACCGCCGAAAGGCGATGATGGAAGACATCGCGGTGCTCACGGGCGGCACGTTCGTGAGTGAAGATCGCGGAATCAAGCTCGACAGCATGACCCAGCCCAGCCCGCAGGAGCAACAGCGCGGCGCGCAGCCGGAACCGGTCGTCTTCAACCTGCTCGGACACGCCGATCAGGTCGTGGTGGACAAGGAGAACACCACGATCATCGTCGAACCGGACGACGAGCGGGAAAAGGCAATCGCGGCCCGCGTGCAGACCATCCGCACCCAGATGGAACAGACCGAAAGCGAGTACGACAAGGAAAAGTTCTCCGAGCGGCTGGCGAAACTGGTCGGCGGGGTCGCAATCATCAAGGTTGGAGCTTCCACCGAAGCCGAGATGAAACAGACCAAGGGCCGCGTCGAAGACGCTCTGCACGCGACTCGTGCTGCCGTGTCTGAGGGAATCGTCGCGGGCGGCGGAGTGGCTCTGTTGCGGTGTGTTTCTGCCGTGAAGACGGCTGAGGATAAACTCAGGGGCGATGAGAAGATCGGGGCAGACATCGTGGCCCGCGCTCTCCAGAAGCCGATTCGCACCATTGCCGAGAATTGCGGAGTGGATGGCGCGGTCATCGCCGATGAGGTCGCGACTCGCGGAGAGAAGGATCCGAACATCGGCTACGATGCCAACACCGGCAAGTTCGTGGACATGTTCAAGGCCGGTATCCTCGACCCGCTTCGAGTCACCCGCAGCGCGCTCCAGAACGCCGCGAGCATCGCCGGACTGATGCTCACCACCGAAGTGCTGGTCACCCGCATCGACGAGGACGAGAAGAAACCCAAGGTCGTCAGCGGAGCGGTTGCTTAATCAGAGGTCAGGAGTCAGGGGTCAGGAGACAGTCATCAGTGATCAGTCATCAGTGATCAGTAAGAATCTTGGGGTTCGATTTACTGATGACTGGTCACTGATGACTGATCACTGACTCCTGGCCCCGCTTCTGTTATCCTGACTCCTGATTCCTGACTCCTGTCTCCTGGTTACACATGGCCGACAAGCGCGACTATTACGAAGTGCTCGGAGTCTCTCGCACCGCCACCGAGGTCGAGATTACCAAGGCCTATCGTCAGTTAGCCAAGCAGTACCACCCGGATCGCAACGTCGGCGACGACGAAGCGAAGGAAAAGTATGCCGAGGTGGA
>JAKEEV010000393.1 GCA_022616395.1 Planctomycetia bacterium
CGTGAATCGCATCGGCTGTTTCCCAGCCAAGCTTCCCGAGCAGCTCAAGCGAGGCAAGCTCTAGCTCCTTCTCAGCATGGTCCAACATCACGCCGCCAGCCACGACGTATCGATGTCGAGGTCAGAGACATCGATCTCACCTGAAACCAGCTTCGGAAGAAGGAGAACACGGGTTGCTCGAAGGTTGGCGTTCTGGCGCGCGAGGTTGGCCGCCAGATCAACCATTGGTCGAACGACCTCTGAGAAACGGGCGATCAGACCATGCGGCGGAAGTGCAACCTGGAACTTCTCAAGGTCGGACCACTTCGCACGCGGTCGGTCCGTCCCACCAGCGGTGCCGACAGCATGGGCAACGAACTCCGCGGAGAACGCGACCATGAGAGCCAAGTCCCGACGCTCTTCGCGTGGGCGCATCACGATCGCATCCGTCGAGCAGACACCTGCAACCGGTGCCTCCACAACCTTGTGGAAGTAGGGCCGAAGCTTCCCGAAGAGAATGTCGCCCGGCAGAAACCGCCACTTCCGGCTCGCGACCGAGTCCACAGACCCGAATTCGGTAGGGGTGAACGACCTCCGCGGAATGTGCTCAAGCCCGAGATAGGGTGTGTCAGGCTCAACATCGTCGGGGTTTACGCCCTCCTTGACCTCCGTCGCCAAATCTCCGAACGCCACCACCTCCCACCCGTTCGGGATCGGACCAAGGGGCGAGTCGACGAGCTCGTCGGCTTCGTGGTCGGGGTAGCGGAAGTTGACGAACCACTCCCGGTAGATCGCTTGCACCATCTCTTCCAAGATCTCGATCCGCCTCAGGTTGTTGTCGATCAGCTCGTCGTACGCGGCCAGCACAGCAACGATCCGTCGCTGCTGGTCTGGCGGCGGAAGTACAACCGGCAGTGCCTTGAGAATGCAAAGGTTGATGCCGGGCACAGCTGCGCCGATCGCGCGGTTGCGGATCAACTGGACCATCTGGTCACTCGCGAAGTAGTAGAAGAGGTAGAGCGGATGGGCGATCTCTCGGTTCGGC
>JAKEEV010000394.1 GCA_022616395.1 Planctomycetia bacterium
CTGGCTTTCTGCCAAGTGGCAGATCGTTCGCAACGCCGTTCGAGCCTATCGCACGCAACCCCACTACCGCCTCCACGCATACCCGACTGCGTAACTCCTAATCCTGTCGAAACTCTTCTGTTCGCACCAGCCGGCTCACGCCGGCCGTTCGCCGGAGGCGCACATGACGTTCATTCTCATTCGCAAGTTGCTTCGCGATGGGCGGGCGGCTCTGATCGTCGTGTGCATCATCCTGTTCATCTTCGCCGCGTTCTGGGTGAAGATCACACAGCGGGTGACGACCGAGATCGTGCCGATGGCCCGGATCATCTCTCAGTTCTCGTTCGGCAACGAGAAACTCCTGGAAACTCTCTTTGTTCGCGGACCGAGCAAGGTGTCTCAGGCAGCGCTCGGCTGGGGCGAGATGAGTTTCGACCGGCCCAACGATTTCCTCGCGATTGGGATGCTTCATCCGGTCGTGCTGACGCTCGCGGTGGTATGGGGAATCGGTCGCGCGGCCGGCGCGGTGGCGGGCGAACTGGATCGAGGCACGATGGAGTTACTCATGTCGCAGCCGATCCCGCGGAATCGGCTGATCCTTGCTCACTTCGTCGTGGATTGTGTGGTGGTGCCGATCATCTGTTTAAGTTTCTTCGCGGGGACACAGTTCGGGCTGGCGGTGGTCGGCGATTTCGTGCCGGATTACACGATGCTCGACGAGGCAACGAAATCTTCCCCTCTGAAGGGACTCGGAACGCGAATCCCGCGCGACACCACTCCACTGGAAGTGAGCGGGATGGGCCAATTACCCGCGCTGACGAACACCTTCGCTCTGATCTTCGCCCTCAGTGGAATGACGCTCGCGCTCTCGGCCGCGGGTCGCAGTCGGTGGAGGGTGATCGGCTACGCGGTGCTGATCGTGGTTGCGATGTTCGTGGCGAACACAGTTGGGCAGCTTTGGGAGCCTGCGAGTTTCGTGAGGCCGCTGACGGTCTTCTTTTACTATCAGCCCCAGCGCGTGATGATTGATGGACAATGGATGGTCGATCTGAACACGGCGTGGAACTTTGGGCGGCCGGTGATGGTACCCGCAATCGGCGTGCTCTTGGCGGTGGGCGCAGCGGGGTATTTACTCGCCTTGCGCATCTTCACGCGACGCGATCTTCCTTCTCCGCTGTGATTGAGTGTGGTCCGCTCGCTCCGCGAGCGGTCTGAGATTGTAGTCCTCACGCTCCGCGTGAGGTCAGAAGCGCAGCGAGCGAAGAAACCCCGCCGCTTCGCGGCGTCCTCACGCGGAGCGTGAGGACTACTATGAAAGCGCCTCACGCTCCGCGTGAGGACGACAATCTGCTCCGCTGTAAAGATTTCCCTCGACTCCACGATTGCACTCGTTATATCCCGATGTTTTCGCCCTTCGGGGGGAAGGAGACCGGGGGAATCGTCATGAAGCGTGTGGGCGTGTGTGTCTTATTGGCCGTGTTGGTCAGCGCGTGCGGGTGTTCGTCGTTGTCGCGGGATGATTCGCCAAAGCCGAAATCGGGACCAGTTGGCGACATCAGCTCCGAGGTCACGCCCGGACTGTTACCAGCGACTGGGCAAACGATTCAGACGCAGTATCGGCAGATCGCCGGTTCGTCGAACGTGCAACCGGTCAGCGGTTCGGTGCGGACTGGCACGACCGGAACCGGTTCGTTCCTGATGCCCAGCCCCAAGCCGGCGACCGGTGGCTCTGACTGCAACCACTGACAGTTCAACTAAGAGCGCGGTCGCGCTCTGCTTGGTGCGAGAACGCTGCGCTGATGTGCGACTGGTGTTTGGTCCGAAAGGCAGAAAAGACACGGACCAAACACCAGACACACCAGCTTCGCGTTCTCGCTAAGTTATCAGCATGAACGAGGAACCGCAGTTTCGGTTCGACCCAGTAACCGGTCGGGGGGTGATAATCGCCCCTGATCGCGCGCGCAGACCAATTGCACTGGTCGATTACGAACCACGTCACCGCGCAAGCGACGACCATCGACCGTGCCCGTTCTGCCCCGACCAGGAACACGAGACACCGCACGAAATACTTGCCTTGCGCGAACCGGGAACGCAACCCGATACTCCGGGCTGGCAGTTTCGCGTTGTACCGAACATGTATCCCGCGGTGCGCATGGTAGGTGCCGCGAGCCGAGCGGCACTCGATGTCGGAGTCTCAGGCGAAAAGACAACTCCGGCGACTCTATTTCACTCTGCTCCCGGCTTCGGTGTCGCGGAGGTGTTGATCGAGTGTCCGCAGCACATCGAAGACCCAACGCAACTCACCGACGAGCAACTTCACCACGTTTTCCGCGCTTACCGTGAGCGGATGCTGGCTCACGCGAGCGATTCGCGTCTGGCGCACGTCGCGGTGTTCAAGAATGTGGGTGCAGAAGCGGGAGCATCGCTCGGTCATTCGCATTCACAGATTATTGCAACGCCGCTCGTGCCCGAATTTGTCCGCGAAGAGTTGGAATGCGCGGAAGCGTACTTCGCGCGCGCTGGTCGCTGTGTGTTCTGTGATCTGGTTCAGCAGGAATTAGCCGACGGTTTGCGTGTGATTGCTCGCTCGGCGAATTTCGTCGCAGTCGCGGCGTTCGCGCCGAGATTCGCTTACGAAATGTGGATTCTGCCGCTGGCACACGCCCCGCGATACGAGTCACTCTC
>JAKEEV010000395.1 GCA_022616395.1 Planctomycetia bacterium
AAACTCGCTGCTGTTGAGCAGCACCCAGATAGCATCTTCGACGGCCGCGTCGGGCTTCGGTTCGCGTTTGATGAAACTCACGAACGCTTCCAGCTCCTTCGGCTTCGGCGGGCGATTCAGAATGCTCAGGTACATCCGCTCGACGCGTTTCTCCCACGGCTCGGTCGAAGTCAGAATCTGATCGGCCAGGTTCCCCTTCTTGCGGCGGAAGAGTGATCGCACCTGATCCGAGTTGTTCAGGAACAGGTGCTCGCTCAAGCTCCCCTGAAACTCGCCAAGTCCGTTGGTCGGTTCGCCGAAGGCACGCAGGAAGTATTCCCAGTTGGGGTTCGGGTTCTTCGGGTCAATCTCGGTGCCGCTGGCCGTGCGCATGGCCGCGACAATCTCTTCGGCAGTGAGTGGTCGCACGCGAGCACGCTCGAACCATTTGGGTAATGCGTCCTTCACGCTTCCCGTGCCGCTGAGTTGATACGCGTCCGAATTCACAATCTCGCGAATCAGCCACTTCAGGTCGAACTTGTGAGCCACGAAGCCTTCGGTGAGCGCTTGCAGGAGCGCGGGGTGAGACGGGAAGTTTTCTTTCTGGAAGTCATCAATCGGGTGAACGAGTCCGCGGCCCATGAACTGCGCCCACACTCGATTCACTGTCGCCTTCGCGAAGTACGCATTGTCCGCCGATGTCACCCACTCCGCGAACTTCTCCTTGCGCGAGAACTTCGGCTTGGGCAACTTCTGCCCGCTCTTCGGCTGAAGTTCCTTGTAGCCCTTGGGTAGCGGCGGTTCGTCGAGTTCTTTCCCACCGAGGAACTTCGGCTTCACCGGGTCGCCCTTCTTGCCGGGTGTCAGATCCTTTGCGGCACCACTGAAGAGCACTTCGCCGCTATTCTTCTCGCCGATGGTGAACTTGCGGTTGTTTCCGCTTCCTGAATCTTGCACCACGAGCCGCACGAAGAACCCGGCCACTCCGTAGAAGTCCTTCTGCGTCCACACATCGTAAGGGTGATCGTGACATCTCGCGCACTGAAGCTGCGTGCCGAGGAAGAGCCGACTGACGTTCACCGCGGCTTCTTCCGGAGCGTTGCGGAACTGCACCATGAACATCTCGCTGCCCGGTTGCTCCGCGAGCAAGAGTTCCTTCACCAACTTGTCGTGCGGAACGCCGTCAGCGAACTGTTTGGCAAGCCACGTCTTGAACGCGGGCCGCACTCGTGTCTCGGAAATGTTCCCCGGTCGTCGGCCGAAGAGCGCCAGGTCCCACACGTTGGCTTGCGCGAGCGCGAAGCGCGGATCGGCGAGCAGTTTGTCGATGAGCTTCTCGCGTTTCTTCTCGTCGGTGTCCGCGAGGAACTTGGTTGTCTCATCGAAAGTAGGAACAGTGCCGACGAGGTCGATGTAGACGCGACGCAGGAACTCCGCGTCAGTCGATTTGGCCGCGGGCGAGATGTTCTGGGCTTTCCACGCGGCGGTGATTTCTTTGTCGATCACCGCGCGCAGCGGTTCATCCGCTTTGGCGAGCGGGGGGCGTAAGCCCCCTGATGCGACGAGAACAATGACAGCGAGCAACCAGCGAAATCGGCAGCGGGGCATGGTGGGAAACCCCGAAGGAGAGCGGCCGAGGAAGGACGAATCGGCCCTGGTAGGTGAAGTGCAGGATACTCCAGCGGCGAAGTGAGTGCCAGCAGAATTCAAAGTAGCCCGTCACTCCGTGGCGGTCTTTTCCGAATCCGCCACGGAGTGTGCCGAGTGCAGAATCCACCCGCTCCCTTGCGGTCGCGGCTCGTTTTTTCGCTTCACGTCGAAGCACCCAACGAGCCGCGACCGCAAGGGAGGGGACTTGAAATCACACTAGAGACTGTGTCAAAACCGGCATGGATTGGTTAACTATACAAAAGTAACTTACTGGACGGATATTTGTTGTCTAGTAATGGTAGATTGCCAGTGGGTGTGTGTGGCAATGTTGGCTATCTGGCAATCTATAGAACGTCGCCAACCCGGCGCTTCCGACGTTCCGAAACGATCTCTACTACTTTCCCAGCAACTTCGCTCGCAGTTCGTCTCGCGTGCCGGTGAGTGGAGGCGGTGGGGTGAGCCACGAGAACGTGTAGCCGGTCGTGGTGCTGGTGGCGACGAGGTCGCCCTTTGGCGAATACGCGACCAGCGTCACCGGGCCGGGGTGATTCAGTGGCGGGCCGAGCGGCAGCGTCGTTGCCCGATCCCAGAAGCGTGCGGTGTCGTCGTGACTGCCCGTCAGCAGAATTTCGCCATCCGGGCTGACCGCAACGCTCGGCACTTCGCGTGTGTGTGTCAGTGGCTGGCCGACTGTCTTTCCATCCGCGGTGTAGAGCTGTGCCGTGTTGTCGCGCCGACCGATGAGAATCTGGCCGTTTGGGAGATAGCGAGCATCAAGCACTTCGTCGGGCGTTGACCACTCACGTTGCGGCTTGAGAGTCGTCGGGTCGAGGAACACCACGCGGTGCGCGTAACTGACCAGAATCTCGCCGCCATCGCGCCGGATGGCCAGAGCTTTCAGGTCGACTCCGAAGTCCCGGTCGATCAGTTGGTGACTCTTCAAGAACTTGAGATCACTCGCGTTCCAGGTCGATACGGCGGAGCGCTGGTGCATCACGAACGTCTTGCCGTCCGGAAAGAACTCCACTTTCGAGACTTTCATTCCGTCGAGTGGTGGCGGACCATTGCGAGTTCCTTCTGGAAGCTGAACCATCTCCCAGCCAACGTAGAGTCCACGCAGGATTCGATTCCGTTCGGACAGTGGGTCAAATCGCAGGGTCAGCGGTGACCAGGGGGAGTTAACACCTTGCGGAGGAGCCTTACCGTGCGGGTCCAGAACCTGGAACCGGAAGTCGGCGGTGACCGCGAGGCGATCCCCCTTGGGAGAAAAATCCAGCCCGCGAATGGCCTGACCGCCGAATGTGAGCATCCGGCCAGGTAATGGCGGAGTTTGACACAGATAGACGCTATCGCCGGCCGGGACGGCGAACTCCAGGTACTCCGGCGCGGGGTTTTTCGGGTCGGTCGGGCGGAAGATTGGGCGAAGAACTTCGCCAGTAAACCGCAGTGGAACCCCGACGGGCTGAAGGGTGTCGCGATGCCACATCCTCACCACACCATTGTTACCCGACGCGAGGATGTACTGGTTGTCGGGAGTGAACGCGATTCCGCTTCCGTGAGCACCCGCCAGGTCGATTTCGCGCCTGCGGCCTCCGGGCCCAAGGTCGATCAGGTGAACTGTCGCGTCCGTGCCGGCGACCGCGAGCGTCTTTCCGTCTGGAGCAAGGGCTATGTTCTGCACCCAGCCACTCGTTCCCCAAGTTCGCAAGATCTTCCGTTGGACCGGATCCCATTCGCGAACCACCCCCACGCGATCACCGGTATAGACACGCGCTTCATTCGGAGTCACGAGTAGCGACTGAAGGACCGGCTCTTTTCTCCTGTTTGTCCCAGGTGGCTTGATCGACGGCGGAATCAGTGTGGTAACAGGTTCCGGCGGTTTGGCGTTGATATTCCAGCGGATCACCCCGTTGTTTCCATCGTTGGCCCAGAGAGTGCCGTCGCGAGCAAAACTGATCGCCCAGATATTCCCATCGGACAGCTCTCCCAAACCTGGCAGCGCGAACTCCGCGGGCGTGGCCGAGAACACCAACTTTGGTTCCGGGTTGTCGATCTCCCACACCCAGATTTGCCCATTGCTTCCGCCAGCCGCGAACGTCTTGCCGTCCGGTGCGATGGCTAGCGTCCAGAAGGTCACTTTCGTGGACATCACGCTGCGGAGGTATTTCTTTGGGATGTCGTAGCTGCGCACTTGCTTGCCGGTCTCCACGTCCCACAAAGACACCGCCATCTCGCGACCGCAGGTAATCATGAACTTGCCGTCGGGAGTGAACAGAGCGCGGCGCGGTTGCGTCTGGTGTGTGAACACGCGGCGAGTTGGTGGCAAGATCGCCGACCACGCAGCCAGATTCACGCGGAGCAAACGAGCGAGTGGCTTGTCGTCGTTGTCCTCGGCCAACTCCAGAGCGTTGAGGAACCGTTCCATCCCCGCGGTGACCTCGCCCTGTTCGCAGATTTTCATTCCGCGTGCGAATTCCAGACGAGCCGTGCGCAGGTTCGCGTCCTTCAGAGCCGCTGCTGCCTTGTTGGCCTCGTTGATCGCGTCTTGTTGCGCAAGTTCAGCGGCCTTCTTGGCCTTCCCTTCCTTCTCGGCGGTATCCTCGGCCCTCATCCACAACACCGTGACCGCCACGAACGTAGACACCAACACGAAAGCCAACACGCCGAGCAACGACGCGACCGCGGGGTTGCGCCTGGTCCACATTCGAGCGCGCTCGAAGTTGGTGGCCGGTCGCGCTTTCGTCGGTCGATTGTCGAGGAACCGGCGCAGGTCGTCGGCCAGAGCCTCGGCACTTGGGTATCGCCGAAGCGCGTCTTTCTCCAGGCACTTCATCGTGACCGCGGCCAGATCGCGTGGAACTTCCGGCCGCAGGCTCCTCACGTCCTTTGGCGCCTCGTTGACCACTTTGAGAAGCACACTCATCGGCTCCGAGCCGGTGAACGGCGGTTGACCGGTGAGGCACTCGTAGAGAATCGCGCCAAGCGCGTAGATGTCGGCTGGCGGGCCGAGTTGCTTCCCCCCGGCGGCCTGCTCCGGGGCCATGTACTGAGGAGTTCCGACAATCTGCCCCGTCTGGGTCAGGTCCGCGCCCGTCTCGATGAACTTCGCCAGCCCAAAGTCGGTCACCTTCGGCAGAAGCGCGGAACTCGCAGCGCGGAGTTCGGAACGAGAAGACACAGAGCCGATCGTTTCTGCCGTTTTCAGTTCCGCGCTCCGCGCTCCGAGTTCCGCGCTGAAGAGGATGTTTCCCGGTTTCAGATCGCGATGCACCAGACCTTGCAAGTGTGCCGCGTGAACGGCACGAGCCAGTCCCTCCATCATCTCGGCGGCCAGACGCGGATCGAGCGCTCCGGATTTCAGCCGCTTACTGAGCGAGCCACCCTCAAGCAACTCCATCGCCAGATAAGGAATCGGCACGCGATTCGGACCATCGTAGGTGCCGAACTCGAACACCTGAACCACTTGCGGGTGCTGAACGCGGGCAAGGTATTCGGCCTCGAAGAGAAACCGCTGAACCACAACCGGGTCCGCGGCCGCGCCTGCCAGAACCATCTTGAGCGCTACGAGTCGGTTGAATCGCCTGTGTCGCGCCTTGTACACAATCCCCATTCCACCTCGACCGATCTCGGCCGCGACCTCGAAGCCCGGCACACGCGGAAGCCCGACGAACGCCGCGACCATCGGCCTGGCGCCCACGATCTGCGTGTCGCCATCGGGCGAACTATCGAAGATGCCAGAGCGGGCATCCGGCAACATCCCCGACGACAACTCCTTGTAGCGTGCGACCGCTCCGCTGGCTTGCTCGGTCAGGCGGTCGAGCCGAGCCTGACACGACGGGCAGCCATCCACGTGCCCGCACACAACCGCCAGCCGATCCTTCGGGATCGACTCGTTGAGAAACCCGGCCAGATCGGTATCGGAAGGACACTCGGCCATGAGCAATTGTCGATTGATGATTTGTGATTGATGATTGGGAATTTGGGGCGCAACAAGCGCCTTCAATCGGGATTTCAAATCTGCAATCTCAAATCGCAAATCTGAAATCTCAACTCCCTTCCGTCCCCACCCCTTCCAACGCGCGAATTTCTTCCTGCACAAGTTTCTGGACACGGTGCTTGGCGAGATAAACCTGCGACACGCGGACGCCGAGTTGGTCGGCCACTTCCTGAGGTGGCTTTCCTTCCAGCGCGGCCATCCGGAACGCCTGCCAGGTGGTATCCGCGACTCGTTCCTTCGCGCGCAACAGAGCCATTTCCAGCAATTCCTTGTCGAAGGTCGCCTCAACGCGGGCCGCGAGGTCTTCGCGTGCTTCGATGGACTGCAATTGATCGAGAACGCTGGTGTCACCGCTTCCGCGCGTGCGGTAACCGGCTTCGGTGACGAAATCGTGCCAGGCGTGGTGAGTGAGCGTCTTCAGCCACCCGCGGAAGCTCTTTGAAGGGTCGTATTTAAACTGCGGGAGTTTGGCGGTGAGGCGCAAAAGCACATTTTGCGTCACATCCTGCGCATCGGCTTCCTGCAAGCCCCAGTGCATGAGCCAACTACGGATGGCCGGGCCATAAAGACGCACGAACTCGGCCCAGGAAATCTGGTCGGCGGGATTCTGGTTCAGCCGGTGTAACAAGGTGACGCGCGTGGTGTCGGCCGAATCGGCACCCATCCCTCAACTCCGGGGGCGAAAGTATGGATCGGTGGTGGCAGACGGTTCCGGATTAGCTTAGCCGACCAACCCACCGACAGAAAGGGTGGAATAGTCAGCAGTAATCAGTCAGCAGTAATCAGTCAGCAGTGAAGACAAGAAAGGCATTCTGCCTGATAACTGATAACTGATAACTGATAACTGATGACTGATAACTGATTACTGATAACTGATTACTGATTACCGGTCACTCGATCACCGATCACCGATCACTGATAACCGGTCACTCGCGACGAAAGATTTCCCCCCAACCGCCAGTAACGGTCATACCTCGCACTGTTTCCGGAGTATCCCCAATGGCCGTTTCCCCCCGATCATTGATCGAGAAGCTCAACCCGATGTGCCGGACGGCTCTGGTGGAAGAAGGCATTCGCCAGTGCATGGCCCGCACGCACTTCCACATCGAACTCGAACACTGGCTGATGGCTCTCTTGAGCAATCCGAACAACGATCTGGGTTTCGTGCTTCGCCAGTACGCCATCGACGTAAGCAAGGTGAAGCGGGAACTCGAAGGCGCTTTGAATCGCTTCAAGACCGGCAACACCCGCGCTCCGGGTTTCTCGACTGATATTCTCGACGCCGTTCGCGAAGCCTGGGTGTTCGGCTCGCTTGAACTCGGCGCGCCTGCGGTGCGGTCCGCGCATTTGCTTTACGCAATGCTCGCCGACCGCAACCTGAGCGGTCGCGTGAAGGACAGCTCGCCCGAACTGGCCCGCATTTCGGTCGAGAAACTGGCCACCGACATCAGTGCGTTGTTGCCCAACACACAAAGCGAAGAGAACGCGCAAGAAGCTTCGGCGGCTGCCGTGGCCAGCGCCGCCAACGCCGCGAGCGGCGTTGCACCCGTACGTGTTGGAGGAAAGACCCCCGCTCTCGATCAGTTTACCGTGAACCTGACAGCAAAGGCGAAATCCGGCATGGACCCGGTGATCGGTCGAGATCCCGAAATCCGGCAAGTAATCGACATCCTCACGCGCCGACGGCAGAACAACCCGATCCTCACCGGAGAAGCGGGCGTCGGGAAGACGGCCGTTGTGGAAGGCTTGGCTCAGCGCATCGCGGCCAACGATGTGCCAGAACCGCTCAAGAACGTCCAGCTTCACACGCTCGACCTCGGATTGCTTCAAGCGGGTGCTGGCGTGAAGGGCGAGTTCGAGAACCGGCTGAAGAATGTCATCGACGAAGTGAAACGCTCTCCGATCCCGATCATCCTCTTCATCGACGAAGCACACACACTCATCGGAGCAGGCGGGCAAGCCGGGCAGAACGACGCGGCCAACTTACTCAAGCCCGCGCTCGCACGCGGAGAGTTGCGCACAATCGCGGCCACCACGTTCGCTGAATACAAGAAGTATTTCGAGACGGATGCCGCCCTCAAGCGCCGATTCCAGCAGGTGAAGGTAGACGAACCGGATGAGCAGAAGGGAATTCGGATGCTTCGCGGACTGGTGCCGATGTTGGAGAAGCATCACAAGGTTCGCATTCTCGATGAAGCCGTTGTCGATGCCGTCCGGCTATCCGTGCGCTACATGCCGGATCGCCAGTTGCCCGACAAGGCCGTGAGTTTGCTCGATACGGTGTGCGCGCGCGTCGCTCTGAGTCAGAGCGCGACTCCTCCCGCGCTCGACGACACGCTACGCGAACTCGAACACCTCAAAACCGAGATCGAGTTCCTCGAACGCGAAGGCCGCGTGTCCGCGGGCAACCCGGAACGAGTCGCGGACTTGAAGAGCCGCAAGGATGTCGCGGACGCCCGCCGGGTTGCACTCGAAGAGCAGTTGAAGAAGGAGAAGGAGCTGGTTGCCAAGATTCGCGAGAAGCGGGACGCCATTGAGAAGGCAGGAGGGGGTTCGGGGGAACCCGCGGGGGGTTCACCCGAAAAAAACAGAGCGGAAGCTCCCGAAGCCGAGAAACTCGCGCTCGCGGAACTCAATTCGATGCTCGTGAAGGTGCAGGGCGAAAGTCCGCTTGTGTATCCCGTCGTTCATAGCGGCGCGGTCGCTCAAGTGGTATCGGGCTTGACCGGCATTCCGATGGGCAAGATGGTTCTCGACGCGGTTCAGACCATTCTGAAGCTCTCCGACAAGCTCGAAGAGCGCGTCGTTGGTCAGAAGCACGCGCTCGAAGCCATCGCGCAGCGAATCCGCACCGCGCGCGCGGATCTCGCCGATCCGCGACGCCCGCAGGGAGTGTTTTTGCTCGTCGGTCCATCCGGTGTGGGCAAAACAGAAACCGCGATGGCACTCGCCGACCTTCTCTACGGCGGCGACCGCAACATGGTCATCGTGAACATGAGCGAGTACAAGGAGTCTCACAAGGTCTCGCGCCTCGTCGGTACTTCAAAAGGCTACGTGGGCTACGGAGAGGGCGGCGTGCTGACCAACGCGGTGAAGAACCGGCCGTACTCGGTCGTGCTGCTCGATGAAGTCGAGAAGGCTCACGAGAGCGTGCAGGAAATCTTCTATCAGGTCTTCGACAAGGGCGTGCTTCAAAATGACGACGGCGAGGACGTGAACTTCAAGAACACGATCATTCTTCTCACATCGAACGTCGGCACCGACACCATCATGAAGGCCTGCGCTGACCCGGATACGGCCCCGACGCCCGAAGGACTCACGGAGATGCTCAAGAACGACCTCCAGAAGGCGTTCAAGCCCGCGCTGATTGGCCGAATGACGGTTGTTCCGTACTACCCGCTTGGCGACGTGGTGCTCAAGAAGATCATTCAGTTGAAGTTGAAGCAAATCGGCGAGCGCTTAAAGCAGAACTACAAGGCAGAGTTCATCTGCTCCGATGCGGTCGTGGACACCATCGCGGCTCGCTGTAAGGATGTGGACACCGGAGCACGCAACGCGGACCACATCATCACCGGCACCGTACTGACGATGATCTCGGCCGAAGTGCTCACCCGCATGGCCGAAGGCAAACCCGTGAGGAAAGTGACCGTGGGCGTGGACGACAAATCGCAATTCGTGGTGAGTGTGGAGTGAAGTGAAGAGTCGCCACGGATGAACACAGATGAAAGGCAGGATCAAGACAGAAGAGAATGGCCACAAAAAAGCACAAAACGCACAAAAGAAAACCAAGAGGAAGAGAAGATGATCTGAACTCAATCTTCTGTCTCTGTCTTTGGTTTTCTTTTGTGCGTTTTGTGCTTTTTTGTGGCCATTCTCGCTTCTGATCTGTGTTTTCTGCGTTTATCTGTGGCGACTCTTTTATCCCCCTATCAACACCGTGAAGCAGCCGAGGACGATGACGCCTCCGTGGGCGGTGCTGTCTCCCATGCGTACGGCGGGCGTGCCTCCGATCATTACGGTGCCGGACCCTTTAACGAGAGTGTCTGGCGGGCCGGTGCAAGTCGCCAGGTCGCCGACATGAGCTGCTGGCAAGCTGCCGATGAGAACAGTCGGCGCGCCTGGACCAGTGATCGGTCCGCCCACGTGAGGGACAACGCCCGTGACCATCGGGCAGGTGTGCATGTCAGAAAGACGAGCTGCTGGCTGACCCATCGAAGCTCCATGAAAAGTGTTCGCGGATATTACTCCGCGAACACGCGAAATGTTGCACCGGCACGGACCATACTTACGCCGGGTTCGCCTTCGCGGAGAGCAATCGAGCCTTCAAAGCCGCCCATCGTCGGGCGAGCGCTTCCCAAGCCGGCGTCAGCCAACTGCGGCGAATGGTCCAGTAACCGGCCGCGAGCACGCCGACCGTGGCCGCGAGCCAGGTCCAGTGCGGGTTGCCTTCAGACAGCGGAGCGACAGCGAACAGTTCCGTGGTCGCGCCTGTCGCCGGCGAGGACGTTGCGGTTGTGTCTGTCGTCGTGATGACCCCGGCGGGTTGCTCTTCGGGTGCGACTTCGATTGTAATTGGGGCTTCGTCAATCGGTCGCGGAGGAGGGGCCACTTCCACGGGCGGAGGGAGTTCGTCCTTCGGTTGCGCAGCGCGCGGAGGAGGCGCGACCTCGATGGGAGCCGCGGGGTTGAACTTGTCCTCGTCCAGCGCGGTCGTCCAGGCGTAGCCAATCTCGATTTGCGTGGTAGTCCTCACTGCGGGCCGGGCTTCCTGGACTGGCGGTTCCGTTCTCTCCATGAGCGACTCGCCCGGAACAGCGCGCGCAAGCGATGCGTCGGGCGGGAACAGAGCGATGACGTTGGCGAACTGGACAACGACCGTGTTCGTGGTTGTCGGGTTCGTCGGTTGTGCCGGTCCGTCGGTCGATGGCTGCCCATTCACTCCCGGAGCGTTCGTTCCGGTCGGAGTTGGCGGAAGGGCTGGTGTTGGTGTTGGTGTTGGTGTTGGGACTGTCGCGACTGGAGGAGCCGGTGCGGGCGTGAACACGGGAACATCCGCACTGGGCGGAGTGAACGGATCGGGGCCGGCCGGTGGATCGGCCGGCCCGGCTTTGGACGGTGCCGAAGGCAATTCAGAGAGAGCCTGTATCAAGCTGTTGTGGATGGCGCTGAGAATACTCGCCTGAAGTGCGAGGGAGAAATTCAGCGAAGGCGATGCGAAGAGGCTTGAGCTGGAGTTCGCAAATGAATTCGTGAATGAGTTCGCGCTCGGCGCGTTGTGCCGGGCATGAGACACAAGCGGTTTCGATCCGTGATCGAAACTGAAAAACGAGTGACCCAACGCCATCTTGAGTCCCGCAGGTTGCGCGCGGAGTTCCAGTTCTTCCACGCTCAAACTGGCTCGTTGGGAAACTGGATGCGCGGAAAGCCGACGCATGTTAAAACCCTCGCCTGAAGTGAGTGCGGGCGAGAAATGGGCGAGTAGTGTGCCGACGTGGGGCAAACCGGCACGCGAATTTGATTGGAAAGGATACCATACCTCCAGGTGAGGAGCAAGCATTTGTGTGCTTCGGTTTTGGACATTTGGACACGGAATCGACTGGCGGAATTCACTTTTCAGCGACCTGTGTTCGTTCCGTCTCGACGGATCGGGCAGCGAGTTACATTTTCTTGTGAACCTGAGCGGCCCGCGAGCGTACTATTCTCTCAAGAGGTCGCGTTTCGACTCTCAAACCACCTGAACCGGAAGACCAATGCCTGCTCCATTCGCCTAGATTTCTCACCTGTACATTCTCGTTCGGCGGGATTTGCCCGCAACGCAGATCGCGGTGCAATCCGCGCACGCGGCCATCGAAGCTGCCCATCAGTTCCTGCCTGAAGATCATCCCCACCCGCATCTTGTCCTGTGTCGCGTGTCGTCTGAACGCGACTTGCTTGCGGTCGCGGATCGACTCGACCGAGCCGGCATTCGCTTTACTCTTTTCCGAGAACCTGATCGCAACGATGAGGTCACAGCGCTCGCGACCGAGCCGCTTGGCCCGGATCGTCGCGGAGTTCTCGCCCGATACCCCTGTTTAACTCGCTCGGATTTGCTCTCCGCGCCATCAAGTGCAGAGTCAAGGTGACTCCGCGCCGCGAAGCGCGCCGGCGAGTTGCTTTTTGGAGGAAGAACGATGACGTAGATGTACAAGAGCCGGTGGGGGTTCCATTCGTGCTCGTATGAGGAGTTCTGTGAACTCCGCTCGCTCTGGAAGGAGGTGCTTGCGCGTCGGAAGATGGTCGCGGCATGGAGGCGCTGGTACGCGAAGGCTGCTCACAATCGCGTGAAGCGCGAGCGCATCCGCGACTCGAATGGACACGTGGTCCGTTATGGCCAACCCGTGCCGATGCCGGAACCGCCGTTGCCGACGGTTGCCTGTCGGCGCGTAACTCGGCCATCGGGTAAAGTCGAAGTGGAGTTTGCTGGTCCGGTTGGTGAAGCACTCCGCCGACTTCAGGAAGCGTATCGACTTGCGCGCCGACCAAGAGCAACAGCCGCCGAAGTCGAACCGCTTCCTGTCACGATTGAGGAAGTCCGCGCCTGGAGGAGCGTGATTGGAGGATGAAGTCTGCGATTGTAGTCCTCACGCTCCGCGTGAGGAAAGGCACCTCACGCGGAGCGTGAGGACTACAATCGTGTGCCACTCGGCAAGCGGCACCTACTTAAACTGCCCCTGTCGCGTAGTGGTCAACGCAATCGGCTCTAAACCGAGAGACGTGGGTTCAAATCCCACCGGGGGCACTGGAAACTTCACAACGCGAGCCAGTTTTCTTCGGTGTCTCGGCGTGTTGGCGGGCATTATTCTTGTGGAAGCATTCACTCTTGGAGGACTGACAATGACCCGCCTGCTCTTCACTTCCACTGCCGCGATGCTCCTCGTTGCCACCTTCGCAACGCCGGCACAAGCCCAAGACCCAACCGAGATCGTTCTGCGAATCGGCAAGTTGCCGGGTGAACTCATCAAGGCCAAGAAGACTGACGAGGAGATTGTGGAGGCGCTTTACCTGGCCACGATTGTCCGATTGCCAACGGAGAAGGAGAAAGAAGTGATGGTGAAGCGCTTCAAGGAAGCTCGGGATCGCAAACAGCTCGCGCTTGATCTCGCCTGGGCGCTGGTGAATACCAAGGAGTTCTTCAAGCTGCACGGTTTGGATAAGGATCTCACATCGACTCTGGAATTAATGAACCGACTCACCAAGGAATGGGAAAAGGAAGCGAAGAAAGAGGAGAAGTGACCACGCGGCGTTCGCGGATCACCTGTTCTTCAAGGAGGCGCTGCCGGAGGAGTTTGGTAAACTCGAATCCAAACCCGACCCGAAGGCGTTCTCCTGGGATGTTCCCAAATGACACGCACAGACCGCGACCACCTGCGAATCCTCTCCATCTGCTACTACGTCCTGGCCGCGCTCAACGCCCTTGTCGGGTGCAGTGCGATCATTTATCTCGTAATCGGGATTGTGTTCGCCACCGAAGGCTTCCCCCAGCCGAATGGGAATGAGAACGGAGGTCCGCCATTCCCGGCGGAGATGTTCGGCTGGGTGTTCATTGGCGTTGCCGTCGCGATGATGATCTTCTACTGGTCGTTGGCGGTTGGGCAATTCCTTGCGGGCAGCTATTTGAGTCAGCGCAAGTATCGCACCTTCTGTTTGGTCATGGCCGGTGCGTCGTGTCTGTCTGGGTTACTGGGAATCGCGTTGGGCGTGTTCACGTTCATCGTCTTACTGCGCCCAAGCGTGCGCGAAGCATTCGAGCCAACGCCCTCTGAACCGCCCGAATATGATCGCTATCACGCGGAGTAGTGTAGTCCTCACGCGGAGCGTGAGGTGTCTTCCCTCACGCTCCGCGTGAGGGCTACAATCTTCGGCCTCAAGCCGTAGCGGGCTACTTTGCGCGAGTCCCCCAATCATGACCTTCGAGCACGTTCCCGGCGTTCATCCGCGTCTACTACCGCGCGATGGACTGGCAATTCGATTGGCGGCCGGACGAAGTGATGCTGAAGTGCCGACGAGTGCGGGTGCGGCCCGACTTCTGGGACGATTTCCCGGATGAGGAGGCCGAACGGCTCGTCACTGAACTGACCGCGGATAGTCCGTCGGGATTCACTGCTGGGGAACTGCTGTTCAAGGTTCACAATGCGTTCTTGCAGCAGT
>JAKEEV010000396.1 GCA_022616395.1 Planctomycetia bacterium
ACTTGACAAATGTTCACTAATGGTATAGACTTACAATCAGGGAGTGACTTTGACAGCCCAGTGAGGCGCTGGGAGTCACTCGGAGGGCAAGATGGTTAAAACCGCCACCCCCTGGCCGTTTCAAAGCCCAGAAAAGTCAGCAAAAACGCGCCATAACCGCCACCTCTTTGTACCGCAAAGTGACCAAACTCTGCAAATCATGGGAAAATCACGAGAAAGCAAAAACAGGGTGGGGTGGGGGGGAGGTCGGCTCCGAAAAAGTCATAAAGAGCCAACTGAGGCAAAACACGGCTCTGCTCTGATCTGTTGCGGAGGGGCTTCGATGGACCCCACCTGGCTCAAGAAGCGAACGACAGTCGCCGACGTGGAAGCCGCGAGCATGGTCAGTGACCCTGAACTTGGCCCGGAGCCGGTGCCGTTTGGGTTTATCAATGCTCAGTGGAAGGCGCTTCTTGCCCAGATGCAACCGGGCGATGAACTCTGGGAGTTCAGCAGTTCTCAGGAGAGTTGGCAAGCTCTCGCGGGCCGAGCCGGAATCGCTCTGGTGCGAACCGGGAAGGTCGTCGATAGCATGGTGACCATGATGAGTTAGTTGAGAGTGGGCGACTCGCGTACTTTCTTCGATCACCTCTTCTTCTTCAGGCGATCCGGGTTGAAGTTGGCATCGGTGAGAGCGGCCGGGCGCTTGATCTTCTCGAACAAGTAATACTCTACTTCCTTGCCAGTGGCGTCGGTCGCGATCACCAGGACGGGTAGCCCGTAGCCCGAGGAGTCGCGGGTCATGTCGAAGAAGTAGCGCCGGGTGCCTCCGGTGGGCAAGTACGGATCGTCGGTGGGGCGAAGCTTGTGAGTGACTCCAACGACTGGTTCAGTGAACTCCGCCCGCTGAACCGGCCCGTCGAAGGTGAGTGCGGCAGCCGGAATCTTGCCTGCTTCGAGCGCGGCGACCCACCCACCGAGCTTGTTGATTGGCGTACCAAAACCGGCGTCGCGAATGCTGTAGCGAGCTTTCTCTTTCACGAGCTTGTCGTCTGGCGAGATGGGTGGAGCAACAAACCCCGCACCGGGGAACGGGTCGCCCTTGCCAAGCTTCACATACAAGTTGTCACCGTGCTTGGCGGGGTAGTAGATCAGTTCGCGACCCTTGCCGTTATCGCTGATCGTCAGGGTGTGAACGCTCATCGGCTCCTTGCGGAATTGAAACAGCACGACATCAGTATCGATCTTCCCCTTGGGGTTGAGTTCGCGTCGGGTGACGGTCGTTTCGTAAGTGTTCACGTTCCTCCACACGGCGGCTGCCGTTCCCACGAGCGCTTTGAGTTCCGCGAGGTTCTTGTTCGCTGGCGGCGCGGCTCCTGGGGCAATCGGAGGGTCCATCATTGGGCTTTTCGGTTGCGGTGGTACTGGCGGGTCGGTCTTGCGCCGGAAAGGCGGACGCGCGCCGTCGATACCGGGATCGGTTCCGGGAATCGGACCACCCGCGGGCATCAGTTCACTTCCGAGTTTCGGCGGAATGAGCGGCTGTTCGTCGGGCGGAAGTGGCGGGGTCGGCTCGGCGGACGCGATGCCCAGCGGCGACTGATTACCGATGGGTTTGGGGGGAGCCTGCGTTTGTGGCTTGGGCGTGCCGGAGCCATACGGGGGCGGGAGTTGCTTGCCCCGCTTCCTGGCGAACGGCCCGGTCTTGGGAGAACCGGTGCAACCGGTGACGAGAATACAGAGAGCAACGAGCGCGAGGAGGCGAATCATGAAACGCATCCATGCGGTTCAGCGGAATCAACCAACTGTCGCGCAGATACCGCAAGCCGGGGACGTGGGCAAGACGAGAAGATGTGGGCTTGCGGCTAGATCACTTCCCTTACCACGCCCACACTTTCCTTGAACTTCAAATCCCCGATCAGGCACGGATGCTTGTACTGTTCCGGTGAGCCGCCGGTCTGGGCGAGGCGCTCGCGGTCCCATTTGGTCCAGGTTCCGGCGGGAAGGATCGCGGCCCGGATCGCTCCCAATCGGCTTTCGCGCTTCGCGGAATACTCCACGTTCTCCACGCCGAGTTGCCTGTCGAACTCCGCCAGGAAGCGCTTGAGAAGTGCCTCGTCCGTCACATCCGGCTCTTCGAGGAAGATCGCGTAGTAAGGCTGCTTGTCGTCCCAGACCGGAGCGACACTGTAAGCCGTTACGGGTTGCGGCACGCGCTTCACCACTGCGTCCATCGCCTTCGTGACGTGATACTCGCTGAGTTTCTCGCCGGTCAAGTTGGCGAATCGGTGACCCTTGCCGAGAAACTCAACCAGTGGCGTTCGGCCGTGAAAGCCCGTCACGCGAACAAGGTCCGAGATGTGGTAGCGATAAAGTCCGTAGGAAGTGGTTGGCAGAATGAAGTAGCTTCCCCCTTCGCGCAGTTCGTGCGCGCCGAGCACGGTGGGTTTGGCGGAGTCGATTTCGCCTTCGGGGATGAACTCGAAGTAGTGAGACCAGATGTCGAGCACGCCGCTGGCGGTTCCTCCCGAAAGTGGAATGGTGAACCGGCCTTCGCTTGCGAGCAGTCCCAGATCGTGAATCGGTGGCTCGCCATAGTATTGCGGAAGTTGCCGCAAGTATGGCCCCATGCTTCCGCCGGTCCACGTGTTGAGGATAGTTCCTTCGGTCGGCCACACATCTTTCGGATAGAGCCGGCCAAGTTTCTCCGCAATCGCGCTGAGTTCCGCAGCGCGCCTCATGTCCTTCTTCACACGAGACGTGAGATACGCACGCACTTCGGGTGGGATGCCGAGATCAGCGCGAAGGGTGCCATCGCGTAAGTCGCGCAAGAGGTGTTCTTTCTCCGCGTCGAGCGTGCGCGCGAGTTGAACGAGCGTGCTGGGGTTCGCGGCCATGAGCTGAGACACATTTCGACCGATGGAGAACCTCAAGGCGACATAGTATCGCGCCTTCGCATCCTTGATCTTCCCCGTAACGTAGGGCACCGCGTACATCCAGCGGATGATCCGTTTCTGAACCATCGCGGTGTAGCCGGACAGATTGCCGCACGGGATTCCAGATGGGGTGCGGAATTCTTCCGGGTCGCCGGCCATCTGCACGAGCGGGCGCATCGCGATTCGCCGACCGCGATTGTCGCGATACATCTTGAGGCCCCACATATTCCACCCCCGACGATACGCGTTCAGGTAAGCGTCCGTCACGGGGATGAGCTTGCGGCTGGCGGTTGTGCCGCTGGTGAGCGCGAACATCAGCACGCGACGATCCGCGAGTAGCGCGCTTGTTTCGCCATTCTGCACGCGTTCGATGTACGGAGCGACGTACTCGTAAGGTGCGACCGGCACATTGTTGCGATAGTCCGCGACGGTGTGGATTGTGGCGAACTTGTGATCGCGACCGAACTGTGTGTTGGCTTGAATCAGGAGAATGTGAGCCAGGAGCGTTTCTTGCACACGTTGCGGATGTTCGCAGTCCGCGTCGAATCGTCGCAACTGCCGACGAACCGGATACGTCAGCAATCGGCCAAGCCGCACCAGAAGAAAGCGCTTCAGAGACATGAATCACCCGCGCGCAACGAAGCCCACGGATCGAAACCGTGGGCTGTGGTAGGCCCGCCGAGCCGAGGCGAGCTTGAATCGGAGCCGGAAGCGTCAGCGACGGTTTTCAAACACCCGTCGCTGACGCTTCCGGCTCCGATTAAGAACCGTCGCTGACGCTTCCGGCTCCGATTAAGAACCGTCGCTGACGCTTCCGGCTCCGAT
>JAKEEV010000397.1 GCA_022616395.1 Planctomycetia bacterium
ATCGGCTCGCTCTGGCTGCATCGATGGGATGGTGCTCGGAAGCGGCTAACTGAAGGGAAGCAACTCGCCTCCGCGCCGAATCTGCCGTTCACTTTCTTCGACGAGTCGTTCGCGATTGCCGATGGCTTCGAGATGCCTGACAAGATCTCACACGATGCAGCGACCGACATGCCGGAGAAGCCCGCGACACTCCTTCCGCGCTTCAAGCCACCGACCCCGCCCGAAGCGCCGGAAGCGCGGTGAGCGGCGAGGGTCTGAGGATGCCATTCGTCGCGAAGAAAAATAGGGTGAACCGGCCCGGCTGCGAAAAAGCGCAGCCGAAACCGGAGAAGCCCGATGACACCCGATGAGTTCCGCGCATTCGGCCACACGCTCATCGACTGGATCGCCGATTACCGGGCCACGCTCGCGCAGCGCCCGGTAATCGCCAGCACTCAACCCGGCTCGATCAAGGGCGCGTTGCCGACCGAGCCACCCACTTCAGCCGAATCGTTCGAGGCGGTTCTGCACGATCTCGATTCTGTCATTCTCCCCGGCCTCACGCTTTGGCAGCATCCGCGATTCTGCGGCTACTTCCCCGCGAACTCCGCTCTCTCAAGCGTGCTGGGCGATCTCATCAGCTCCGGTCTGGGTGTACTCGGCTTGAGTTGGCAGGCGTGTCCCGCGCTGACGGAGTTGGAGGAGGTCGCGTGCGATTGGATGCGGCAGATGATTGGTTTGTCGAGCGCCTGGAACGGAGTGATTCAAGACACCGCGTCCACCGGGAGTCTGGTTGCGCTACTCTGCGCACGCGAACGCACCACGAACTTTTCACTGGCTCGTGGCGGACTGCAAGCCGAGCCGCGTCCGCTTAGGGTGTACACCACCGCACAGAGTAACAGCTCAATCGAGAAAGCCGTGTTGCTCGCGGGTTTCGGCCGCGAGAATATGCGGATCGTTCCTCACGATGATGCCTTCGCGATGCGGCCTGATGCTCTGGAAGAGTTGGTGAATGCCGACCGCGCCGCGGGGAAGCTCCCCTGCGCTGTGGTCGCAACCACCGGCACAACCGGCTGCACCGCTCTGGACCCAGTTGGAGCCATCGCGGAAGTCGCAGCGCGTCACGAGTTGTGGGTTCATGTCGATGCCGC
>JAKEEV010000398.1 GCA_022616395.1 Planctomycetia bacterium
GCCGCGTTCCGGTCAAAGGTCTCCGTCATTCACGACGGAATCGACATGAACCTGTGGAAGCCGGACCTCCGGGGGCTGACGCCTCCCGGTTCGCCTGGCCCGCGTCAAGTCGGAGAGTGGACAATCCCAGTGGGCACGCGGTTGGTCACTTACGTTAGCCGCGGGTTCGAGTCGATGCGCGGGTTCGACATCTTCATGAAGGTCGCGAAGCGGTTGTGCGACCAGAGATCGGATGTGGTGTTCGCGGTCGTGGGTGAAGATCGCGTCTGTTACGGCGGGGACTCGCGATTCACCAAAGGAAAGTCATTCAAGGAGTGGGTGCTGTCGCAAGACAACTACGATTTGTCTCGCATTCGCTTCCTGGGCCGCATTCCACCTCGCGAACTCGCGAAGTTGCTTGGCATGTCCGACCTTCACCTCTACCTGACGACGCCGTTCGTGTTGTCGTGGTCGCTCTTAAACGCGATGGCCTGTGGTGCGCCTGTGCTGGCTTCTGATACGTCGCCAGTGCTCGAAGTGATCCGCGACGGCGAAACCGGCCTGCTCGCCAAGTTCCACGACATCGACTCGTGGTGCGAAAAAGCCAATGCGGTCCTCGACGACCCACCCGCGTATCGCGCGATTGGCAACGCCGGTCGCGAACTCGTCCGCGAGCGCTACAGCACCGACGTTTGCTTCCCGCAACTGCTCAAGCTCTTCACTTCAGTCGTCGAACGCCGATCCCGACCCGCCCGCAAGCCTCCCGCCAATCCCTCGAATCGAGCGCTGGCCCTTTCGGGAGTTGAAGTGGGGTAGGACAGGCTTCCAGCCTGTCATTTCAGAGACAGGTGTCCAGCCTGTCCTACTTCCTGCCGAAGAGCGACCAGCCCTTCTTGCTTCCGGCTTGGGATTCGCGGAAGAGTACGCTTTCGCGATGGAACTGCCTCACCGCGGCCCACAGCGCAAGAGCCACGCACAAACCCAACGACCCGAACACCGCCGGGACATGCTGCCACGGGAACGGATCGGGACGCATCGACATGAGCCGCTGTTGGAAGAGAAGAGCGTTGGCCATCGGAACCCAGCTCGTGAAGCCGTCCAGTTCGATGCCCGGTGTCATGCTCCAGTACGCCAACGGCAGCACGATGAAGAACAGAGGAACCATGTAGTAGTTCCCCTCCTTCGTGCTGCGGGCGAAAATCCCCAACGCAAGCGCACACGCCGCGAACAACATCGCCAGGGGAACCGCGGCCAGCGTGCAAGCCGCCAGTCCGCTAAACGACAGCAGCGAATACGGGAAGAACGACTGTGCCACCGCAACAGCAACCAGAAGAAGCAACACGTTCCACATCGCGGTGCCGAAGCCGAACATGGTGGTCGCCAAAAACTTTCCCGCAACGATTTCCGTTCGCTCCGCGGGGCTGATGAGCAGCGTTTCCATCGTTCCGCGTTCCTTCTCGCCCGCGGTCATGTCGATGGCCGGGTAAATCGCCCCGGTCAGCATCCACATCACCAGAAGGAAGGGAATCACCTTCACGAGCACATCACGCAACTCGTCCGCCATCTTCTTCTCGCTCGTCTTCTCCGATTGCGGGTCGCGGATTTCGAGAGGGCGGTCAAAATCCGGGGGCAGTCCCGCGCGGGCAAAGCGTGCGGCCTTCACGTCTTCTCCCCAGCGCTGAAGCACAGCCGTCACGCGTTGAACCGCGAGCTTGGAGTTTTCTTCTCCATCGCGACCAAGTACGCGAATAGATGGTCGTTCGCCGCGCTGGAGCTTCCCCGCCGTATCCGGGTCGATCACCACGATTGCATCCACCTGACGCGCGGACAGGAGCGCTGAGAGAGCGCCTTCATCCATCGTGTCGATCTGGGTAACCGTGAGCGGAGCAGAGTCCGGCGCATCGGCCGCGTATCGAGGCGCGAACTGACCGTCTTCACCGAGGAACGTGGGGAAGGCGCGCATCCGGTACGCTACGTCTCCTGCACCTCCGAGAGCGCCGGTCATATCGGCTTGCGGTTTGGGGAGATGTTCGGCCCCGGCAATGCCCACGACGAGCTTCTTCTCCTTCATCGCACTGACGAAGAGCAGCCCGATGCCGACGAACAGCGGATACATCAGAATCGGCAAGCCGAGGATGAGGAAGAGCGTTCGGCGGTCGCGCAGTTGGTCGCGAATCTCCCGCGAAGCGATCAGGCGGACAACAGACCAGCGCATGAAATGATCCGGATGAGAATGGGCTTGTGAGTGTTATAGGTCACCGATGCCTCGAAAGCC
>JAKEEV010000399.1 GCA_022616395.1 Planctomycetia bacterium
CCAGGAGTAATCAGGCAGCAGTGAACAGTAATCAGTCATCAGTCATCAGTGAGCAGTAAGCAGCGGTCGGGGAACAATTGCCACGCGTCGGAACGCAGAGGACTGACCGCCGATGACTGATTACTGTTCACTACTGACTGAGGACTGATGACCCCCGGTCCGGAGCGGCCGGGACTTTCCGCAAGTTGTTTTGGCCGTAGCATCGACGACCGCGATAATGCACCGAAGACGAGGCGGAGATTCGCCCGCCTCCGGTCATTGGAATGGTTCAACCGGCCCGCTCCCGGTTGGTGTCGGCGCTCCGGTCCCGGCTGAGGATCCTTTACCAATGCCAAAAGTCTCGATGGAGAAGTTGCTGGCGACTGTGATTCAGTTCAAGGCCAGCGACTTGCACATCAGCGTCGGTCAGCCGCCAGTCATCCGCCACCATGGGCGGATGAAGAAGCTCGACCTTCAAGGGGCAGTCCTCGATAACGACGACACGACCGCCCTGATGAAGTCGATCACGCCCGACCGCTGTCAACAGGAGTTGCAACAGCGCGGAGGGGCCGACTTCGCCATTGAATACCTCGATGGCGTCCGCTTCCGGGTCGCGGTGTTCAAACAAAAACAGACCGTCGGCATCGTGATGCGACGGATTCCGAGTCAGTTCCTCACCTTCGAGCAACTCCGCACGCCCGAAGCCATCCGCTCGCTCATCATCCGCCCGCGTGGGTTGTTGCTCGTCACCGGCCCCACTGGGTCCGGCAAGACGACCTCGCTTGCGTCGATGGTGGACTTCATCAACACCAACTACGACCGCCACGTCATCACACTCGAAGACCCAATCGAGTACTTCCACAAGCACAAGAAGTGTACCGTCAACCAGCGCGAGATTGGCATCGACGTGCCGGACTTCAAGGAAGGCATTCGCCGGGCGCTACGTATGGACCCCGATGTCATTCTCGTCGGCGAAATGCGCGACCTGGAAACGATTCGAGCGGCCCTCGAAGCCGCCGAGACCGGGCACCTCGTGTTCGGCACGCTGCACACCTCTGGTGCCGCGTCCACAGTGGATCGCGTGGTGACCGTGTTCCCCGAAAACGAGCAGGATCAGATTCGCACGCAACTCGCGGGTTCGCTCATCGGCGTACTCTCGCAGGCACTCCTTCCGCGAAAGCCCGAAGGACTCATCGCGGCCTACGAGATGATGGTCGTTACTCCCGCCATCCGAAACCTGATCCGCGAGAACAAGACTTACCGCATCGACTCGTCCGTTCAAACTGGCCGTAAGCACGGGATGTTCCTGCTCGACGACTCGCTCTTCCGACTGTGGCGCGAAGACCTCTGCGACAAGGAAGAGATTCTCCTGAAGTCGGGCCGACCCAACGAACTCGCTGCCAAGATCGCTCACGCCGAACGCGGACTCGATGACGAGGACGAAGAGGGAGAGGACGAAGAGGAAGAAGAAGACGAAGAAGAAGACGAGGATGAAGACGATGACGACGAGTGAACTCGCTTGTGTTTGGTGTTTCGTGTTTGGTGTTTAGTTCTCCTTGGTCGGTGTCGGGCACGCTGGCCGGAGGCTCAGGGCAAAACGCGAAACACGAAACACGAAACACCAAACACGAAACACCAAACACCACCCATAAGCGAAATACAATGGCGACCCCAAACCAGCCCAACAACCCGAATCAGCCGAAGAAGCCAGCCGAAAAGACCGGCGATGCGGCCAACAAGCCGACCAACAAGCCCACCGGCAGCGGCAATGGTCAGCCCACTCCCAGCCCCAAGCCAACTCCGCCTGCTGGACAGACAGGCGGCCAAAAACCCACTCAGGGAACGCCGGGAAACTCCAGCGCGAAAACGCCTCCGCTGGGCACTCCGGCTGCAAAGCCATCCGCGACAGGCTCGACCGGCTCGACAGGTTCCAAGCCCGGTAGCACACCTGTCTCCAAGCCCGGACAACCTCCCAGCGCAAAGCAACCCGCTCAGCCCGCCAAGCCCGCTCAACAACCCGCGAAGAAGCCTCAGCCGGCCAAGAATCGCTTCGCTCACATCGATGCGAACACTCTTCAGCTTGCCAAGAAGCTCGAAGACCTCGGCTTCCTCGACGGAGCGCAAATCGACTCCATTTACGAGGAGATGCGCACCAGCGACGCGCGGCTC
This sequence comes from Planctomycetia bacterium, assembly GCA_022616395.1. Lineage (GTDB taxonomy): Bacteria > Planctomycetota > Planctomycetia > Gemmatales > Gemmataceae > Gemmata. The sequence continues at coordinate 2,149 of JAKEEV010000399.1, forward strand.
GGCGAGATCGCCATGCAACGCGGACTGTTGACCGAAGAGCAACTGCTCCAGGCGACCGCCGAAATCCACGGTATGCGAGTTGCGAACCTCGAAGACGTCAAACCACAACCCGCCGCGATCAAACTCGTGCCCAAGCAGATGGCCGAGTTGTACAAACTCGTTCCGCTGAATCTTGAAAACGAAGTGTTGACGGTCGCGATGGCCGACCCGAACAACCTCCAGGCGATGGACGACTTGCGGAACCTTCTGCCCATCCGCGGAGTCAACCCGGTGCTTGGTCCTCCCAAGCAGATCGATGCACTGTTGGCCCGAGCGTACTCCAACGAGAAGGAAGAGACAATCAGCTCGGTCTACGCCGAGATCGAAGCGGATAGCAGCATCGGTTCGGCTTCGACCGGCCGCGAACACTCCATCGACCTGACCCAGGCGGAGGAAATCGCCAACTCCGCGCCGGTTCGCAAGCTCATCAACATGGTTCTCTTGATGGCCATTCGCGACCACTCCTCGGACGTTCACTTCGAGCCGTTCGAGGACGAGTACAAGATGCGCTATCGCTGTGACGGCGTGCTTTACGAGATGGTTCCTCCTCCGAGGCACCTCGCGACGGCCATCGCCTCGCGTATCAAGGTCATGGCGAACCTCGACATCGCGGAACGCAGACTGCCGCAGGACGGGCGCATCGAGTTGAACGTCGGCGGCAACCCGGTCGATATGCGAGTCAGCGTCCTTCCCACTCTCTTTGGCGAGAGCGTTGTCATCCGAGTGCTCGACCGGACCAACGTCGGTCTGTCGCTCGACCGCATCGGCATGCCGACGGATCTTCTCAGTCAGTTCCGCGCGGTCATCAAGAAGCCCAACGGCATCGTGCTTGTCACCGGGCCGACCGGAGCCGGCAAGACCACGACACTCTACTCAGGACTCTCCGAACTCAACGACATCGACGTGAAGATCATCACCACCGAAGACCCAGTCGAGTACGAAATCGACGGCATCATTCAGTGCCCGATTAACCACGAGATCGACCTCACTTTCGCCAGCGCCCTGCGATCCATCTTGCGACAAGATCCAGACATCATTCTGGTGGGTGAGATTCGCGACCTGGAAACGGCCCAGATCGCGATTCAGGCTTCTCTGACGGGCCACCTCGTGTTCAGCACGCTTCACACCAACGACGCTCCGAGTTCGATCACCCGACTGCGAGACATGGGCGTGGAGCCGTACCTCATCACGGCCACGGTCGAAGCGATTCAAGCTCAGCGGTTGGTGCGCAGAATCTGTATGCACTGCAAGACGCCCTACGAGCCGACTCGCGAGCAACTGATGGAACTGAACCTGACGCCCGAGCAGATGAAGGGTCGGCAGTTCTTCTACGGAGAAGGGTGCGACAAGTGCAACAATCTGGGCTTCAAGGGCCGAACCGGCCTGTATGAGATATTGATTATGAGCGACGACGTGCGCGACATGGTCAGTCGCGGGGCCAGCACCGACGCGATCCGACAATACACTCGCAAACAAGGAACTCCGAGCCTCCGAGACGCTGGGCTGCGAGCGCTTTTTGGAGGCATAACGACGCTCGATGAAGTGGTTCGCGAGACCGTTCAGGAAGACGACTCTTGAAATGACGGGCGTTGCAAGTCGTCAAGTCTCAAGTCCCAGGTCGGGAGCGAGACACGGTGGCTTGTGACTTGCAGACTTGCGACTTGCAGACTTGCGACTGGGAGAACCAATGCCGACTTACAAGTACGAAGCGCTCGACACCTCAGGCGCTGAGGTGAAGGATTCCATCGAGGCGACCAACGAGGAAGAAGCGTCTCAGAAGATCAAGGCGATGGGCTACTTCGTCACCAAGCTGACCGCGATGGGCGGAGGCAAGGGTGCCAAGAAGAAGAAGAAAGCGGGTAAGAGCCGCAAGACGTTCGTCATCGGCGGCGTCAAGTCGAAGCAACTGGTGACGTTCACTCGCCAGTTCTCGACGCTCCAGGACGCGGGCCTGCCGGTGCTCCGAAGCTTGCGCATCCTCGAACGCCAGATGAAGCCCAGCGCCCTGAAGAACTCGCTCATTGATGTCGTTGATGATGTCGAGAGCGGTTCAGCGCTTTCCGAAGCGATGGGTAAGCACCCGAAGTGCTTCAACAAACTCTACGTGAATATGGTCAAGGCCGGTGAAGCCGGCGGCGCGCTGGAAGTCATCCTTCAGCGTCTGGCCGACTTCCTCGAAAAGGCCCAGAGCCTCAAGGCCAAGATCATCGGCGCGATGGTCTACCCGGCCGTTGTGATCTTTGTCGCGGTTGCCATCCTCACGTTCATCATGGTGGCGATTATCCCGAAGTTTAAGAAGATCTTCGACGAGTTCGGACTCACTCTGCCGTGGGCCACCCAGACCCTCATCCGCGTCTCGGACTGGATGAGCCAGTACTGGTGGACAATCCCGCTCTTCCCACTGGGTCTCTACTTCCTCTGTAAGCTGGTCAGACTCTCGCGGGCCGGGAATTTTGCGCTCGATAGAGCAGTTCTCTGGATACCCGTTGTTGGGCAACTCATCGAAAAAACCATTGTCGCCCGCACCATGCGGACGTTGGGGACGCTGGTCAGTTCCGGTGTCCCCATCCTGGAAGCGATTAACATTGTGAAGGAAACGGCCAATAATGCCGTTTTTGAACGCATGTTTCAGCGGGTTTTCGAGTCGATTCGCGAAGGCGATACGATTGCCGAGCCGCTCAAGGAGTCCCGTTTGGTGGATGACATGGTCGTGAATATGGTGGAAGTGGGCGAGGAGACCGGCGACCTGGATACGATGCTTTACAAGATCGCCGACTTCTACGACGAGTGGGTGGATAACCTCGTCAAGTCGCTGATCTCGCTCCTCGAACCCATCATGATTGTGTTCCTCGGGTTCACCATTGGGGCCATTGTGATTTCGCTCTTCCTGCCGCTCATCAAGCTGCTGGAAGGGTTGTCGAAATAGCGCTCGCTGCGCTCGCGAGTGCGAGTGTGAGTGTGAGTGAAAAACACCCGACACCGTGGGTGAGTGACGAGTGTGTTCGGTGAGTGTGAGTGTGAGTGAAAGACAGAAAGCCCAAGACAATTCCGGGTTTTTGTCTTCACTCACACTC
>JAKEEV010000400.1 GCA_022616395.1 Planctomycetia bacterium
GTGCGGTCGAAGCCTGGGCGCTTCGCGGGGATCGCCTTATCCTCCGCCGTTTTGAAATAGCCCGTGCCGGCGTCGTAAGTCTCGATCTCGAAGCTCTCGCCTGGCTCCACCCGCAGAAGCGGCTCGTCGCGCCAGTCGAACGCGTACTTCCGGGCTTGCTCGCGTGTGATCCGTTGCATGTGGTTCCTCTCGATTCGCTGAAGTGGCTGTTGCAGCCCGTTATTACCCTCCCCCACACCCCCCCGCTTTTCGTCTCGCAGTGTTTCGCCCATGTTGTATAGGCGTTTTTCACTTTGCATTGCAAAGAGGTGGCCTTTATCGCGACCATTTGCCCTGTTTCATGGGGTTTTGAAAGGGCCGCATGTGGCCTTAATGCATAAACCACCCGCTCCCTTGCGGTCGCGACTCGTTTCTCCTCTGCAAGTCGAAGGGGTTTACGAGACCGCAAGGGAGCGGACTTGAAAGCACATTAATGAACGCGGGCACCACGGAAACGCCTGAAACAGGGAATTGCGACAGATGACCCTCGGCGCGCAGTGTCAGCCATGTGAGATGCGTTTCCGCATCTCCCCAGTTCGCGTCTTCCTCTATCCTAATTCTGTGCTATTAGTGTACATTTGTCAAGTATAATCTAGATTGAATCCCACAACTCCAGAGCCACTCCATTCGACCAACCATCGAGACACCGGCTCATCATTCACGGCCTCCCGCCCGTCGAACGAGTACTTCCGCGCCTGCTCGCGCGCGTGATCCGCTGCACGGTGGTTCTCCTTCGGTTTCGTTCCGGCATAATCTCGGGTTACAGCAGTTCGAACGACACTCCGGCTCCGAAGTGTTCCTGAAGTTTCCGGCGCTTGCGCCAGTGGATATCGTTGCTTGTCAGTCGTAGGTACTTGAGTTCACGCAAGTGGGGAGAGTCGATCAACACCTCCGCGCAAGCCGAGGTGAGCTTGTTGACGGAGAGTGACAACGTGCGGAGGTTGCAAACGTGAGGTGAGCTTGCCAAGACCCACAAACCCTCATCGGTGATGTCGTTGTTGTTCAGGTTCAGGGCGGTCAACCGAGATAGCGCCGGGCACTCAGCAAGGCGAGCGACCCCGTCGTCACCTAAGCGGAGGTTCCACAAACACAAGTCGGTCAGTTTCTCCCAGCGATCCGAAGTCAGGAAGGCACACGCATCGTCCGCCGTGGCCCCGCTGTTGGAGAGCACCAACGACTCGACCGAGCCACGGTGTTCACTCTGGATCAACTCCCGGATGCCGTCGGCCGTAATGTCGTTCGCGTTGAGATCCAAGTGGCGCAAGCGAGGCAGGATCGGATGCCGAGCAAAGAATACCGCCCCCTCATCCCCCAACCGACAGCAACCCACGTTCAGCCATAAGAGACCATCGAGGGAAGGTGCTTCCAACAGGGTGCGCACCACCTCAAACCCGACGTACGAGTAGTACAGGTAAAGCTCACGGATACGCGCCAGCAACGGGACTTCGGAAAAGTGACGGGCGGCTTCAACTGCGCCGAAGTACAGACCGGGGCAGAGTCGCGTGATTGGCCAACGGGCGAGGGTCTCTTGGTGATCACGGAACTCTTCGGCACTACAGTTGAGGGTGTCGGGGAATCCTCGGCGCACCTCGTAGTGCTGTCCATGCTTCCACCCCGCTAGCGGTTCAAACCACTCCCCGGCGTGTTGTTCCAATAACGCATTCTCTCGTGTGGAAGGCTTTGCCTTCTCCGCCGAGGATCTCCTAACCGGAATACCCGGTATCACCGCACGAGCCCGCTCGATCTGCAGGCGGATGAACTCCGCGCGATCCGGCTGATCGTGTTCGTCGAGCCAGTCCGCGTACACGAGGCGCGCGGTGTCGTCGTCCGGGTTGGCGTAGATCGCGCGCAGTAACGCCGCTTCTTCACTCATCGCTGCCTCCCTTCGCTCCGCGATAGTTTACCCGCGTTCGCGTCGGCTTGCTGCTGGTATTCGTACTTCCGGCAGGCAACAATGTTCAGCCATGAAGATCGCACGCGTTGAAACGCACGTCTGCAACGCCCGGATGCGGAACTGGGTGTTCGTGAAAGTCGTCACCGATCAGGACGGGCTGTTCGGGTGGGGCGAGTCCACGCTCGAATGGCACACGCGAGCCGTCGTCGGAGCCGTGCAAGACTGCGCCGAACTCATCGTCGGCGAAGACCCCACGCGAATCGAACACCTCTGGCAGATGATGTATCGCCAGCACTTCTGGCACGGGCACGGCATCGTGCGCGCCACCGCCATCGCGGGGATCGACATCGCGCTGTGGGA
>JAKEEV010000401.1 GCA_022616395.1 Planctomycetia bacterium
CTCGATACTGTCCGTTGCCTTCTTCCTCCGTTCCCGTTCTTTGTCCCAGATGTCATAACCGGTTTTGCCGACGGCAACGATAAAGCCCAACACAGCAAGCCCGCGCGTGATGTTGTCACCCGGCACGTACACGGCAACGAGGATAACTCCGGTGATGAGGGTAATGCCCAATACAGTCAACGCCACGAGGGTTCGCTTCGACATGGGCACGTTCTCCATGGATAGTTCCACTGGTTTATTCGATCACCGTACCCGCGCCCTTTTCAAGGTCAGTAGGTGGGTCAAGGAAACTTAGAGCCTCGTCCACCACCCACCAGCACCACGTCCCCACACCCACACGCATCGCGCGCCCGCTCGCGGTACAGACTGGTTGCGCTTGGCTTGCGTTTGTGCCGTCGCGGGGTTGGTTCCGATTTGTGGCTTGTGGCTTGTGCGGCTTTGTTTTGGTTAAGCGCCGTGCGAGCGCGCACGCGGGGCGTCGGAACTTTTCAAGTAAGCCACAAGAGCCACAAGTTTGGAGCGAAAACCGCAGCAAAGCCCATCAATCGAAGGGTTCGCTGACTTGTGGCTTCGGTTGTGGCTTGTTGTGGCTTTGTGGCTTCGGCAAACAACACCGCCCAGCCGAAGCCGGGCGCTCTGTGCGAACCTTTCTCTATCCCTCGGCGTCCTTACTACGCACCACCCGACGGATTCGGTACTGGGTCTACGAAACCCGGTTAGCTGGTTCAACTCCGGCGTGGTGTACTCAGCGTTGCGCGGTCTTTGGCGGACCAAATACGAGCGTAAATGTGGGGCTGGCGGAGTAGGTGCAGACAGGCATAAAGTTCGACTCCTTCACGGGGTACTTGCGTTGAAGTCTCAACCCAGCCGGCTAACGCCGGCGGTTCGACGGGGCATTGTCGAACCGCTGGCGTTAGCCGGCTGGGTTGGAACTCCTCCAGGCGCCGCGGAACATCGTGAGACGGTCGCCCGCGTGGTCCGCGAAGAGCAGTCCGTATGGATCGCTTGCGTCCGCGTTCGGCAGCGGCACCACGACGAAGTCCGCGCTCTTGCCCGCCTCTAAGCTGCCAGCTTCGTCCGACCAGCCGAGAGCTTCGGCACCGGAAAGCGTGACCATCCGCAATAACTGATCGCCGGGGAAGTCGGGATAACGCGACCGCACGAATCGCGCCTCCGCGAGGATGTCGAGATCGGGGTTCGACGCGAGGCTATCCGTGCCGAGGCACACGCGAACCCCGCGCGCGAGAAACTCTCGAAACGGATGCGGAGGATGCCCGAACGCCGCGTGCGTCCGCGGACAGTAGACGATGGATTGGTTCTCACTGAACGCAGTGTCGAGCGACAGGTAATTGCAGTGCGCGTATATCGCGTGCTTTGCATCGCGGGTGAAATCGAGAATTTGTTCTGGTCCCCAGGCCAAACCGCTCGGATCCCACGCGCCAACTTCGGCGAGGAACACGACGAAGGCACCGGATTGCTTTTGGAGAAGCTCCAGTTCCGCTGGCGTTTCGGCCAGATGAATCGTCAGTCGATCCCCGAATAAACGGAGTGTCTTCGTGAGTGTGGGCAAACCATCCGCC
>JAKEEV010000402.1 GCA_022616395.1 Planctomycetia bacterium
GCGGGCGGGCACGGTGCCGGGCACGCGGGTCCGGTCGGGCACGCCGGTGCTGGGCAACCAACTCCCGGACCACAAGGAGCAGGACACGGTGAAGGACACGCCACGGCACGCGGCTTCTTCACCACCACGTCCACGCACACCTCGACCGGCACGCGCTTGGTGATGCAGGTCGGCACCATCTCGGTTGTCACGTGCGGCACCTTCACCTTGCAGGTGTAGGGAACCTGCTTGCAGACGGTGTAGGGCACGCACTTGGTCACCACTTCCTGCTTCATCACCGTGACCTTCGTGGGGACATGCGTCACCACTTCGGTCGGCACGCAACGGGTCACCTTCACGGGAACCTTGCGCATTTCGGTGACGGTCACGTTGCGGGAAACGTTATAGGTCACGTCGCGGCAAACCTGCAAGCCCTCCACGAACACGCGGCCAGGTGCCTCGGTGTCGTAAGTCGGAGCGCCCGGCCTACCGAGCGCGCCGGCTCCTCCACCGACCACCGTGGCGCCCTTCGCGGCGCAAGCAGCAGCCTCGCCACCAAGCGAGGAAGCATCGACGTAAGCCCCGCGAGCGCTTCGGCGAACCTGGACCGGCTGACGCACGACCTCGTTCACCACCACGTTACGCGTCACCTGACACGGCACCTTCTCGACAACTTGCCTCTTGACGTAAGTGGTCACCGGCACTTGCTCGCACACTTCGCGATTGCGAGTGACATGCCGGGTTTCGCAGCGATCCGGCTCGCGACAGAGTTGGCGCTTCGTGCCACACTGCTTCTGCACGCAGGTGCAAGTGCAAGGGTCGAACTCACTCTTGTAGGTCGGCACTTCCTTCCAGGTCAACTTTCCGCGAACGGTGTGTGTTTCGCACACCGTTTCCGGAATGCATTTCTTCACGGTCTTCATGGTGGTGCAAGGTTCGCAGACGGTCCTGCACACATCCTTCACCACGGTTTCGCACACAGGTTTGCAGACCGTCCGACAAACTTCCTTGAACTGCGTCTCGCAAATCGGCTTGCAGACGAAGAAGCACTCCTTGCGAACGCACGCTTCACAGACGGTCTTGCAGACGGTCACCGGGCAATCCTTGAGCACCGTTTCGCACACCTGCTTGTTGACAGTTGTGCGACACTCCTTCATCACCGTTTCGCACACCGGTTTGCTCACCACTTCCTGCACCTGCTTGTAGCAAGTCTCATTCACCGTCCTGTAGTTGGTGCGTTCTTCGGTGGTGTAGGTGGTCCGGGTGACGGGCCGCATCACCGTTTCGGTCGTGGTGCGGTATTCGGTGCGATACTGCTTCTCGACAACGGTGTCGTAGACCACCGTCTGACCGGGCTGAGCCGCAATTGCCGGCCCTAACGTGTTGGGCGGTTGACCGGCAACGCCGCTGGGTTGCGAGTCGCTGACCGGATGAGCGTAAGACTGGTACTTGTTGAACCCGAATTGCCCGGCGAGCGAGACAGAACTGACGCCCAGGATCGCGATCGCCGCGAGCCACGGAGCGCCCTTGCGAATCGACATGTGTTTCGCCTCCTGCGGGCCAACCGGTATTCGCCTCGCTCCGCGAAGCGCTTACCGCGAGTACGCCTCAACTCGATTCGGAGGCGCCTCACGGGCCGACCAACCCGTCCAAACTTCCCCCGTTCACAACGACGAGCGCATTGGAACGGCAGAGAGTCGCTTTTATTGCTCGTCTGGGTCGTGTATCGGACCACGCATTCCCCCTGAATGACGCGGGCACAGACTCAACGCCGAATTCCTCCTGCTTTTGCGCACACCTACGGCGCGCATACCAGCAGTGGCGAGTGGATGGGTTGTGACGCTTTTTGTCATTAGTCATTAGTCATTGGTCATTGGTCATTCGTCATTGGTCACCGGTCATTCGTTCTCAGCTGGGGGAGCGCTGCGGCTTGGCAGTTTCACCAATGATACCGAGTTGGATTGAATCGTTCTGATACCAGGTTGGGTGGATGGGTTGTTGTGTTGGGTCAGAGGCGGGCGGATCAGCGAGCGTGTCTGAGGGAC
>JAKEEV010000403.1 GCA_022616395.1 Planctomycetia bacterium
ACGCCAGCACTTCCTTCACGACCTTGCCGCTCACGTCCGTCAGGCGGAAGTCGCGGCCGGCGTAGCGGTAGGTGAACTTCTCGTGATCGAAGCCGAGCAGGTGAAGCATCGTCGCGTGCAGATCGTGAACGTGAACCGGATTCTCAACCGCCTTGAAGCCGAATTCATCTGTGGCACCGACCGCTACGCCGCCCTTCACTCCTCCACCCGCCAGCCACACCGAGAAGCCCCAGTGGTTGTGATCGCGGCCGTTGACCTTCCCCTGATTCGCTCCGGGTGTTGGCAGTTCCACCACTGGTGTTCGCCCGAACTCGCCTCCCCACAGGATGAGTGTTGAATCGAACAGACCCAGTCGCTTCAAGTCGGCAATCAGTGCTCCGATGGCCTTATCGACTTGCCCCGCGAGGCGCTTGTGATTCACTTTCAGGTCGTCGTGGCTGTCCCACGGCTGAACGGGCGCGTGACTGACTTGCACGAACCGCACTCCGCGTTCGATGAGCCGCCGGGCAAGCAAGATACTGCGCGCCTGATCGCCTGGGCCATAGGCATCGAGAATGTGCTTCGGTTCCTTCGTGATGTCGAAGGCTTCGCTCGCTTCGGTCTGCATTCGCGCGGCCAACTCGAATGACTGAATGCGAGCTTCAAGTTGCGGATCGTTCGGCCGGTCGGCCTGGTGCATCTGGTTGAGCTTCGCGAGCAGATCGAGTTGCTTGCGCTGATCCTTTGGCGACGTGGTCTTGTTCTTCACGAACTCAACGAGCTTCTCCACGTCGGTGTGTTTGGAATCGACGTAGGTTCCTTGGAACACGCCGGGCAAGAATCCCGATTGCCAGTTCTGGTTCTCTTGCAGTGGATAACCGCCCGGACACATCGCGACGAAACCGGGCAGGTTCTGGTTTTCTGTCCCTAGCCCGTATGTGATCCAGCTTCCCATACTCGGGCGAATCAGGCGTGGTTCGCCGCAATTCATCAGAAGGAATGACGGCTCGTGATTCGGCACGTCCGCGTGCATTGAACGAATCACGCAGATGTCGTCCGCGTGTTTGGCGGTGTGCGGGAACAGTTCGCTGATTTCCAGCCCGCTCTTGCCGTGTTTGGTGAACTTGAACGGAGACGGGAACGCGGCTCCGGTTCTGCGCTCCGTGCGGAGATTCGCGGCCGGAAGCGCCTTGCCCGCATACTTCCCCAGAGCCGGTTTCGGGTCGAAGGTATCAACCTGACTCGGCCCACCGTTGGCGAAGAGGTGAATCACGCGCTTCACCTTGCCCGCGAAGTGCGGCTTCTTGGGCGCAAGCGGATTGAGTCCATTCGCAGCGCGCGCGGTCAGCAACCCCGCCTCGCCCAGAAGCTGCGTCAGGCCGAGCAAGCCCATGCCCACGCCACAACGGGCGAGCATCTCACGGCGGGAAAGTGAAGAAGGGAGCATCAACATATCTCCGGGCGAACGGCCGGCGTGAGCCGGCTGGTGAGTTTTCAGCGAGCCACCAGCCGGCTCACGCCGGCCGCTCGCCTAATCAATGAACGCAAACTCGTTGCTCAGAAGCAGCACCTGGGCCAGTTGCGGCCAACGGCCGAACATCCTCTTCGGGTCATCGTCAGAAACAAACTCGCTCGCAAGCGACAGCTCGTCCTTCGTTGGATTGCGGCTCAACGCGATGCGATAGAGCGTGGCGATCTTCGCCTCGGTTGTTTTCGCGCTGGCGATCTCAGGGCGCGAAGCGAGCGCCTTCGACTGCTCCTGCACGAACGGGCTGTTGAGCAGGAAGAGCGCCTGTTGCGGCACGGTGGTCTGGAACCGCTGCGGGCTGTGCGTGTCCGGGCTGGCGACGTCGAACACGCGGAACGTGCCGGGCAAGTTTGTGCGGTCGATCAGGCCGTAGACGGTGCGTCGAGTTGAGAACGGAGCCTTGAACAGATCGATAGGCTTACCGCCCGTTGTCAAGTCGAGTCGACCCGCCGCCTTGAGGAGCGAATCGCGCATCGCCTCGAAATCAAGCCGTCTGCGGTTCTGGTGAGTCAGCAGCCGGTTCTCTGGATCTTCCGAATGCGGATTGCGAAATTCAAAATGCGGAATTGAAAACCAACCCACCTGCGTTGATTCTGCAATCCGCATTCCGCATTCCGCATTTGAGGACTGCTGATAGGTCGCCGAGCACATGATGAGCTTGTGAAGCTTCTTCAGGCTCCAGCCGTCCTTCACGAACCGCGCTGAGAGCCAGTCGAGCAACTCTGGATGCGTCGGCGGATCGGAGCGCACTCCAAAATCGCTCGGGGTGCGCACCAATCCATGCCCGAAGTGACCGAGCCACACGCGATTGACCATCACGCGCGCTGTGAGTGGATTCTCCGCGCTTGCGATCACCTTCGCGAGTTCCAGCCGCCCACTTCCCTGTGTGAAAGGCTTGCGATTCGGCCCCGCGATGATTTCGGGTGCTTGTCGCGGAACGACCGGTCCGCGCTTGTTCGGGTCTCCTCGCAGGAACACGACCGGTTGCACTGGCGAAGGAAGATCCTTGAGCACGTGCGCGCGCGGAGGAGCGAACGGACTGGCCGTCTTGAACGCATCAATCTTCTTGCGGATCGCGGCGAGTGGGTCGCGGTCGGCGCGTGTTCGAATCTTGTCGAAGTCGGTTACGGGAATGTCAATTGGCCCGCCCGCGCCCCACACCTTGAAGACTTCCGCTTGCTCCGGTGAGAGTGTGCCCGGAAGCGGGCTGGCCGCGATCACATTGGCGAACGCTTCCACTGCGGCCTTGAGTGTCTTCGGTTTCGAGTCTTGGAGTCCCTTGAGTACAAGCGGGTTCACCTTCTGCTTCGCGTCCTTGCCCAGCGCTGCAATCACTTCGCCCGATTTCGCTTCAAAGTCCTTCTCGGGAATTGCTGAGAGCGCCAAGAGTGGCGAATACACCGGCGACTTGGCTTTCCACTGCGCTTCGAGGAACGCGCGCCAGCGCTCGAAGACGTAGCGCGTCAGTTCGCGTTCGCGGAGGAAGCCCCGAAGTTGATCGATTCCTTTTCCGCGTGTTTCCAGCACCGCGCGAATGTAGCTCGCAACCGTGGCCGGCTCGCGGAACTTCTTCGAGTGCCCCGCGTGCCTCTTGGCAACTTCCGCGGTGTACTCGGCTTCGCGCTTCTCGATCTCCTTCTCGAACGCGATCACATCGGGCGTGCGTTTCACCTCTTCGATGAGCGGCAGTTCGGCAGGCTCGGTGCTGCTGGCGAACACACCATAGAGCGAGTAGTAGTCTTTCGTGGGGATCGGGTCGTACTTGTGATCGTGACACCGCGCGCAGGTGACGGTCAGCCCCATGAATCCGCGCGTCACCACGTCGATGCGGTCGTCGATGATGTCGTTCTGGTTATTCAGAAAGCGCCGACCGAGCGTGAGGAAGCCCATCGCGGCGAGCGGACGCTTGTCATCACCCAGTTGGAGCAAATCCGCCGCGATCTGCTCGCTGATGAACCGGTCATACGGCTTGTCTTCGTTGAAGCTGCGAATGACATAGTCGCGGTAAGTGTAGGAGTAGGCGAACCTGCGCTCCTGAGTGAGGATGTATCCCTTCGAGTCCGCGTAGCGCGCGATGTCGAGCCAGTAGCGGCCCCAGCGCTCGCCATATTGCGGAGAAGCGAGCAAGCGGTCGATGAGCTTCCCCCACGCATCGGGCGAAGTGTCCTTCACAAACGCTTCGACTTCCTCGAACGTCGGGGGAAGTCCGAGCAGGTCGAAGTACGCGCGGCGAATCAGTGTGCGTTTGTCCGCGCGCGGAGCGAGTGACAACCCCTTGTCACTGAGTTTCGCGATCACAAACTTGTCGATTGGCGTGGTGAGTGGTGAGTGGTCCGTGGTGAGTTGGGGAACCGCCGGTTCCTTCACCTTTTGGAATGCCCAGTGCTTTCGCGGATCGAGAACCGGCCCCTTCGCCGCATCGTCGGGAATTGCAGCACCCGTCTTCACCCACTCCGTCAGCACCGCGACCGCATCCGCGGAGAGCGGCGTCTTGGGAGGCATCGGGAACTCGCCCTCGCGCTTCACCGCCTTCACAAGCCGACTCTTCGCGGGATCGCCCGGAACAATCACCGGCCCGTTGTCCGCGCCCGCCTTTAAGCCTGCGGACGTATCGAACCGCATCCCAGCGCTCTGCTTCTTCTCCCCGTGACACGAATAGCAATGATCGG
>JAKEEV010000404.1 GCA_022616395.1 Planctomycetia bacterium
TCATTTGCGCGTGCCAGGTCCGCGAGCGCGATCGCGCCCAGGCCAACGCCACAGTCGCGGAGGAACCAGCGGCGGTTAAGTAATCGCTGCCGTTCGGCGAGGAGGCGATTCTGTAAAGCGGTCGCGGACATCACTTCTTCTCCTTCAACTCGCGGTAGAACACGTTCATGATCTCCAATCCCTCGGCGGGATGAAAGACGATGGGGCCAGCCGGCGGGGCATTCTCGCTCTTGACCTTCCCGACTGCCTCACCGTTGATTCGCACGGTCGCCATTTTTCCCTCGAACGTGAGTACAGTCCGGTTCCACGCTCCGGGCTTGACCACCTTGGTCTCCACGGACTCCACGACCAACTGAGTATTGACCACGCCGATCTTGACCTTGCCGCCAGTGGCCACGGTGACGGTTGTCCCGCCGAGACTGGCGGCGATTTCCTCCGACGATTTCGCTGGCACTTTCCAGTCGAACACCAACTCACCGGTGGCGTACTTCGCATCCGAAACCAGTAGCGCCTTGCCGGATGACTTCAGGTGCCCACCGGCAACCTTCCACGACTCATCCGCGGTCTTCCATCCCTTGAGGTCGAGGCCGTTGAAGATGCTCTTGTGCCCCGCCCACACTGTTGCGGTTTCTTCCGGCTTCGGGTTGGTGCTCGGCAGTTCCTTGATCTTGATGTTCTTGAAGTGGCACTCCGCTCCTTCGCTTTCCAGAGCCAGATAACCCTTGCGTGGGGTGCATTTGCTCACGCCGGAGACTTCCTTGCCGTTGACTTCCAGTTTGATGACGCCGTCGTTAGCGGTGACTTTGTAGTGGTTCCATTCCCCGCCGCCCTTGGCTCGGTACTCGCTTGGAATACACCGCATGGAGCCACCCGGGTGCGGTCGGTCGGGCACGCACTTCGCGCCGTGGATGGCGAACACATCACCGTGACTGCTGGCCGTGACCTTCCCCTCCTTGTTCTTGTACTCCAGGTTCACAAGCACCTGGACTTCGATTCCGCGTGTGTATGGCGTGCCGACCGCCGGCAGGGGATCGCCCCAGACGAACAGCCCGGAGTTGCCGACTTCCTTCTTGTTCACGTGCATCCAGTCCATCTCCAACACGAAGTTCTCGTATTGCTTTTCGGTACGCAGGAAGCCGGTTGGCTTGCCCGTGGTGATGATCGTGTTGTCCTTGATGAAGAACGTGTCCGGGTGACAGTTCACGTTCACCCAGCCGGTGAAATCCTTGCCGTTAAAGAGTGGCTTGAAGTCATCAGCCGCGAACACAATCGCGACCGACTTCGGCTTCTCCGTGGCCGGCAGAAGCGCCGCACACGCCGCACTCAAGAAAGCAACAGCGAGCAAACGGTGGAGAGGGAGCATGACGAATCCTCGTGTGGTTTTCCATTCCGCGTTCCGCAATCGAGTTCACTCTTTGGTAATCGTTTCGTCCAGGTTCAAGAGCACACGCGCAACCAATGTGTACGCGGCCCAGTCGGAGTAAGTCAGGCCAGCGGGCGGCTTCTCGGTTGGGTCTTTTGTGCCGGTGGCGATCTCGGCCGGGTTTGCTTCGCCCTCCTCAAACCGCTTGCGATTCTTTTCGAGCAACGCGGAGAGAATCGCCAGTTCGTCCTTCGTTGGTTTACGCGAGACACACAGCCGGAAGGCGTAAGTCAGTCGCTTCTCGTCGGTCTTGCCGCCTTCCAGAACCGCGCGCTTGCCCAGAGCGCGGGCGCACTCCACGAAGATTGTCTCGTTCAGCCCGGTGAGTGCCGCGAGTGGCGTGTTGGATCGCGTGCGCTTCACGCACGAGGCTTCGCCGATGGGCACATCGAACACCGCCAGCGCAGGATAAGGCGTTGAGCGCCGACGGAAGGTGTAAAGCGCCCGACGATAGCGTTCCTTGCCCTTCGCTTCGATCCACTCGAAAGGCCCGTAACTCGCCGGTGGCTTGAACAGGAAATCTGGCGCTGGGGTAAATACACTCGGCCCGCCGATCTTGGGATTGAGCAATCCGCTGGCGGAAAGAGCGATGTCGCGAACGATCTCGCCTTCGACCCGGAACCGCGCGCCGCGAGCGAGCAGCTTGTTATCAGGATCCGCCTTGAGCAATTCAGGAGTGACTCGCGACGACTGCCGATAGGTCGCGCTCGTCACGATGAGTCTGTGAATGTGCTTGAGGGACCACTCGGAGGGCTTATGCCCTCCGCTCGCCTGGGTCGGTTCCATGAACTCCACCGCGAGCCAGTCGAGCAACTCCGGGTGAGTGGGTTTCTCACCCTGTAGCCCGAATTCCTCGGGCGTGCTTACCAGCCCGTTGCCAAAGTACGTTTGCCAGACGCGATTGACGATTGCCCGCGCGGTGGTTGGCGACTTCTTATCAACGAGCCATTTCGCGAGCGTGAGCCGGGTATCGTCTGCGCCCTTCGGAAGCGGGTGCAGGAAGTCTGGCGTGTAGGCTTCGACCTTCGCTGCGGGGCGGAGGAAGTTTCCGCGCTTCAAGATGTGAGTCTCACGCGGTTCGTCACGCTTCTGACTTACGAGGCTCGTTGACCCTACCGGCCACACTTGCCAGAGTGCTTCGATCTTGTCGTTGTCGTCCGTAAGTGCCGGGACTGTTGTTCGCCAGTGCGTGAAGACGGTGTGTTGCTGCGCGGGCGAGCGTTTGTCTGCCGGGATCGCAAGTGCATCGCGAACAACAGGCGGCAGTGGGTTACCACCAGCAAGTTTGCCATCGGTCACACTTAATCGGAAGCGACCCAGGTTGTTGTTCATGTTGTCGTCGCTGTTCCATCCTCCGTGCATCTGCTTCAAGTTGAAGTGCAGCGTGCCGCCAGCAGGCAGCGCGATTGGCTTTTCGGGAATGAAGATCGCCACTCGCGGCGCGTTCCTTCTTCCTGGCCCCGCGTCAATGCCCCACGCGGAGCTGTCGTTGTTGTCGATGGCGAATGCGACCGGCCCGGTCACTCGGCGCTTGTCGCTCTTGTCGTCGAAGTTCTTCTCAAGCAGGCGTTCCGGGTTCGCGAAATCGGCAAGAGCCTTCACGATCTTCACCTTCGTGCGTTTCCCCCTCGCCGGTTCCACGTCCACGCTGAACTCAGTCAAAGCACACGTCCCCATGAACGACCGCCCTGGCCCGTTGCAGGGCAAGTTCGGATCGTTGAGCAGTTCCAGGCGGAACGCGGTGAGCGTCTTCACCGGGCTTGGACCCTTCATCAGCGTGCTGAACTTGGTGGGTGCGTAACCTTGAGCGAGAATCGAGCTGTCCTTTTGCGGAAGGTATCTCTGACCGTTGTCGCCCGCGTTCTCGACGCTCACCGTCTGCCACTTCGGTTCGGCTGGCAGAGATGCTTCCCACTTCGCCAGTTGTTTTTGCCAGTCGGCGGTCTTTTCCTTGATGCCTCCCTCGATAGTGGCGATCTGGGTGCGGAGTCGCGTGATCTTCATTTGCTCTTCGGGCGTGTAGACGACGCGCTGGGCTTCGTGGTCGTTGTTAAGGAACGCGAAGAGGCGATAGTATTCTTCCTGCGAGATCGGATCGTACTTGTGATCGTGACACTGAGCACACGCGACGCTTAACCCCAGGAACGCCTTGCCCACCGCGTCCATCCGGTCGAACATCGCGTCCATGCGGAACTGTTCGGGATCGACTCCGCCTTCTTCGTTGAGCATCGACATGCGAAGGAAACCGGTTGCCACGATCTGATCCTGCGTCGCGTTCGGCAGAAGATCGCCCGCGATTTGCTCGATGGTGAACTGGTCGAATGGCATGTCCGCGTTCAGCGCGGCAATGACGTAATCGCGATAAGCCCACACCTGACGCGACTTGTCCTTCTCGTAGCCGTCGCTGTCGGCATAGCGTGCGGCATCGAGCCACCACCGTGCCCAACGCTCGCCAAAGTGAGGAGAAGCAAGCAACTTCTCGACGAGTCGCTCGTAAGCATCCGGCCGATTGTCCGCGACAAACTCATCCACTTCCTTCGGCGAAGGAGGAAGGCCAATCAGATCGAGATATAGCCGGCGACAGAGCGTGATCTTGTCTGCTTCGGGCGAGGGCTTCAGTTTTTCCTTCTCCAAGCGTGCGAAGATGAAGTGATCGATTGGGTTTCGCGTTGGGTGTTGCGTTTTCGGCGCTTGGGGTCGCACGGGAGCTTTGAACGCCCAGTGAGTCTTCGCATCGGGCTGTTGGGCGCGAACCGGAATGGCGACGAGTCCGGCAAGTAATACCACAAGCGGAACGGCGAATCGGAACATGGCGCGGGAACCTCATCGCGATTCGCACCAACACCAGGGGTTGAAACCCCTGGCTATTGCCGGTGACCCCTTCGGGGTCAAAACCATGTGACCCTGAAGGGGTCACCGATAATAGCCAGGGGTTTCAACCCCTGGATTCGGTCGGTTCCGGCGCGGTGCTTGTTCGTTGGGATTCATTCGGGCACAATGGCGGCAGTACAGCGGCATTGTATCGTATTCCCATGAGGCGTTTCACGCGGGAAATCATCATGCGAACACTTATCACTCTCGCGTCGGTCGCGTTCTTCGCCCCGACGCTCAGCGCCGCGGAGAAGCCCAACGTGCTGTTCGTCGCGATTGACGACCTCAACGATTGGGTCGGGCCGCTCGGCGGGCATCCACAGTCGAAGACACCGAACCTCGACAAGCTCGCGAAACGCGGAACGACCTTCACGAATACTCACTGCCAGAGTCCGCTCTGCAACCCGTCTCGCACAAGCATCCTGACCGGCTTGCGGCCCAGCACAACGGGAGTTTATGCGCTCGCGCCGTGGTTCCGCACTTCCGAGAAGTTCAAGGATCACTCCACAATCTTCCAGTGGTTCAAGAAGAACGGTTACTCAACGATCAGCACGGGCAAAATCTTCCACGGTGGCTATCCTCCGAAGGCCGAGCGGCCAGCGGAAGTTGATACGTTCGGTCCCGCCGGAGTCATTCAACCGCGTCCAAAGGTGAAGTTCGTCAAGACGCCCGATCCGATCCCGCTCATGGACTGGGGCGCGTTCCCGGAGAAGGACGAGGAGTGTTTCGATTACTCCATCGCGACGTGGGCCGCGAAGAAACTGAAGGAAGCGCCGAAGGGACCGTGGTTCATGGCGGTCGGCTTCCAGCATCCGCACGTGCCGTGTTACGCGCCTCAGAAGTGGTTCGACCTCTACCCCGCCGACAAGCTCACGATGCCAAAGGTGAAAGCGGACGACCGCGATGACCTTCCGCGCTTCGCGTCTTACTTACACTGGAAGTTGCCCGAACCGCGCTTGAAGTGGCTCGAAGAGAATAAGCAGTGGACTCCGCTTGTGCGGGCGTATCTGGCGAGTATCAGCTTCGTGGATGCGCAAGTCGGCCGCGTGCTCGATGCGCTGGCGGAAAGCGGACAGGAGAAGAACACCATCGTGGTTTTGTGGAGCGATCACGGCTGGCATCTTGGCGAGAAGGGCATCTCGGGCAAGAACACGCTCTGGGAACGCTCCACGCGCGTTCCTCTCATCTTCGCCGGTCCGGGCATAGCGGCGAATGCGAAGTGCTCTCGCCCCGCGGAGCTTCTGGACCTCTACCCCACGCTCCTCGAAGTTTGCTCACTCCCACCGAACAAGACAAACGAAGGAATCAGTCTCATTCCGCAACTCAAAAACTCCAAAGCCGCTCGCGAGCGACCCGCGATCACCACCCACAACCCCGGCAACCACGGTGTTCGTACCGAGAATTGGCGATACATCGTCTACGCCGACGGCAGCGAGGAACTTTACGACGTGGTGAATGATCCGCATGAGTGGAACAACCTGGCGAAGGAGCCGAAGTTCGCGAACGTGAAGAAGCAACTCGCGAAGTGGGCACCGGCGAAGAGCGCGGCTCCGCTTCCTGGTAGCGCTGGCCGCATCCTGACATTCGACAACGGCATTCCCGTGTGGGAAGGCAAACCGATCGGCCCCAATGATCCGTTTCCGGACAAATGACCCGGCGAACCTCGCCCGCAAGGGCGGTGGGTGTTGTGCTTGGTGCGCCACCCACCGCCCTTGCGGGCGGGTTCGCCAACACCTGCGGAGGTACCCATGTCGCGCGTTTGGTTTTCGCTCGCACTCACACTCGCACTCACACTGACACTGTCCGCTCAAGGAGCGGAACCCGTGAAGCTCTGGCCGGGGAAAGCGCCCGGTGAGACGAAGGACATCGGACCGGAGAAGTATCTCGAAACCAAGAAGGGTCAACTTGAAGTGAAGCGGCTCACGAACGTGACCGAGCCGACGATCACGATCTACGCGCCGCCGAAGGACAAGGCCAACGGCACGGCGGTGATTGTCGCGCCCGGAGGCGGGTACAACATTCTCGCCATCGAACACGAAGGGACCGACGTGTGCGAATGGCTCAACAAACTCGGAGTCACGGCGGTGTTGCTCAAGTATCGCGTTCCGCGGCGCGCCATGCAGATGCCGGAGAACCTCGCGATGATTCAGGACGCTCAGCGCGCGGTCAGCCTGGTTCGCGGTATGCAGAAGGAACTGGGCATCGACCCGACTCGCGTCGGGATGCTCGGATTCTCGGCCGGAGGCAATCTGACCGCGTGGGCGTGCCTGACCAAGAAGCGGATGTACGACAAGATCGACAAGACCGACGAGGTGTTCTCACACGAACCGAACTTCGGCATTCTGGTTTATCCCGGTGGCATCATCGACAAGGAAGGAAAGCTGAAGCCTGAGTTCGTGGTGAAGCAGGACTCGCCGCCGATGTTCTTCGCTCACTCATCGGATGACGGTGTGAGTAGCGAGAACAGCGTGGCTCTTTACATGGCGCTGAAGAAGGTCAAGGTGCCGGTGGAGATGCACCTCTATGCCAGTGGCGGCCACGGTTACGGGATGAGGAAGATTCCGCACCCGTGCGCGAGCTGGCCCGACCGAGCCGGGGACTGGATGAAGGCTCGCGGATTGCTCGACAAGCCGAAATCGCCGGTCGGCGAAGACAAGAAGTAAGTTTGGCGCGCGTGTTGCTGCATAGAATTCCGTGGTGGATT
This sequence comes from Planctomycetia bacterium, assembly GCA_022616395.1. GTDB lineage: Bacteria > Planctomycetota > Planctomycetia > Gemmatales > Gemmataceae > Gemmata. Next base: position 6,999 of record JAKEEV010000404.1, read on the forward strand.
TCTTCCCCCTTCGGAGCACTTCATGCGGTTTCACGCCCTGGCGACGGATTACGATGGCACGATTGCTCACGATGGCGCGGTGGATGTTGAGACGCTCGCCGCGCTCGACCGCGCGAAGAAGTCCGGCCGCAAGCTCATCATGGTCACCGGCCGCGAACTGCCGGACTTGATGAATGTCTTTCCTCACCTCGACCTGTTTAATCTTGCCGTCGTCGAGAACGGAGCGGTGCTTTACAACCCGCAAACGAAAGAAACGCGGGTGTTAACCGATCCTCCTCCGCCCGCGTTTGTGGAAACGCTCCGCAAGTATGGTGTGTTGCCGCTTTCGGTCGGTCACGTCATCGTTGCCACCTGGGAGCCTCACGAGAAGACGGTTCTCACTGCGATTCGCGACCTCGGTCTTGAGCTTCAGGTGATCTTCAACAAGGGCGCGGTGATGGTGTTGCCCTCCGGCGTGAACAAGGCCACCGGTCTTGTGGCCGCGCTCACGGAACTGGGGTTGTCTCCTCACAACGCCGTTGGTGTTGGAGATGCCGAGAACGACCACGCCTTCCTGAAGGTGTGCGAGTGTTCGGCGGCAGTGGCGAATGCACTTCCCGCGGTGAAGGACACCGCCGACATCGTGATGAAGGGCGCTCGCGGGGCCGGAGTCGCGGAACTGATCGACCGACTTCTGGGAAATGACCTCTCCGACCTCAAAACACTCGCACGCCATCGCGTTCCGGTCGGCGAAACGGACGATAAAACCGAACTCGCCATCGACCCGGCCGGAGCGGGTGTGATGGTGTGCGGAACTTCCGGCAGCGGAAAGTCCACGCTCACAACCGCCATTCTTGAGAGGCTCTCCGACGCGGGGTATCAGGCGCTGGTTGTCGATCCGGAGGGGGATTACATCAACGCGGACTTCGCCAGCCATGTTGGCAACCCCACCCAGGCTCCGCGTGCGGAGGACGTGACCGACGCGCTCCACGACCCGAAGCGGTCGATCATCGTGAATCTGCTCGGCGTTCCGGTCGCCGAGCGGCCAAAGTTCTTCACGCAACTCCTCCCCCGCATCCTGGAGGAGAAAGCCCGCACCGGTCGGCCACACTGGCTCTTGATCGATGAAACGCATCACCTCCTTCCTCCCGGTCCGGAGTCATCGGCCCCAGCCATGCTGTTGCCCGATCGCGGGCTGATGTTCGTCACCGTTCATCCGGGCAGCGTGGACCGCTCAGCGCTCGCGAACATCGGCACTCTGCTGGTGGTTGGCGGACACCCCACTCAAACTGTCGCTGATCTCTGCAAGGCGGCCAACGTGAAAGCACCGGCGTGCCCGCAGGTCGAGGACGACAAGTTACCGACCGGCGACGCGATGATGTGGCGGAAGGGCGAGAAGGCCGCTGTAATTGTTCACACGAAGCCCCCGCGCACCGAACGCAAGCGGCATTCACGCAAGTACGCGGAGGGGAATTTGGGACCAGAGAGGAGCTTCTACTTCCGCGGGCCGAAGGACAAGCTGAACCTCAGAGCCGCGAACTTGCATCAGTTCCTGCAACTGGCCGATGGCGTGGACGACGAGACATGGGAGTTTCACCGTACGAGCGGCGACTATTCAAAGTGGGTCCGGGCACAGATCAAGGATAACCAACTCGCCGACGAACTGGCCGAGTTGGAAGTGAACCGTGATGCGAGCCCCAAAGATAGCCGCGCTGCCATTCGCGCTGCCATCGAAGCCCGCTACACGCTGCCAAGCGAAGCTCCGAGCGGGAAGAGCGCGTGAGAGAACTCCCAATGGTTACACCGAAACACATCGCCGGTCGGAAGGCCGAACGCACGCACACGTCGATCCTGGCAATTGATGTTGGGGGACGTGGGATAAAAATCCTCGTTAGCAACGAAACCGAATCACGCCGGTGCCAGTCCGGTCCCGAGATGACCCCAAAGCGAATGGTCGAGACCGTTCGCGAACTCGCCGCGGATTGGTCCTACGACGCGGTCTCCATCGGCTACCCCGGTCAGGTCGGCGCTCAGGGTCCGCGATCCGAGCCGGGCAATCTCGGCCCTGGCTGGGTGGGGTTCAACTTCGCGGGCGCGTTCGACCGACCGGTGCGGATCATCAACGACGCCGCGATGCAGGCGCTGGGGAGTTACGACGGCGGACGAATGCTCTTCCTCGGCCTCGGCACGGGTCTGGGTTCGGCACTCATCGCGGAGAAGGTAATCGTTCCGCTGGAACTGGGCCAGATTCCCGAACCCGGTGGCCGAACGCTCGGTGATGTGCTCGGCCGGAGTGGAATGAAACGGCTGGGCAAGAAGAAGTGGAGGCGGGCGATAGACTGGGCCGTGCCTGCACTGATGGCCTCTCTGTTGGCGGACTACGTGGTACTTGGAGGTGGGAACGCGAAGGAAATCAAGAACCCGCCTCCCGGTTCGCGACTGAGCAACAACCTGACCGCCTTCCGCGGAGGCTTCCGGCTGTGGCAACTGGAAGACATCCCGACGCTCCACAACGGAGACGAGCACCTCCCCGCACCGAAACCCGCCGAGTGGCGACTGATCTAGTTCAGAGGACAGAGGTCAGAAATCAGAGGAATCGTCTTCTCTGTGTTTCTCTGTCCTCTGTCTTCTGATCTCTGTCCTCTGAGTTTAACTCACTTCCACCATTGCCTTCACAACGCCGGTTTCGGGTTTCAGCCAGGTGGGGAATGCGCTGATCATGGCGTCCATCGGCGCGCGGTGAGTGATCCAGGGTTGTGTGTCGAGTTTCCCGTCTTCGATGAGTTGAATGATGCGCGTAAACTCGTGTGCGAGCGCGTTGCGGCTTGCCAGGAAGGTCATTTCGCGGCGGTGCATCAGCGGTTGCGTGAAATGAAGTTCGTCTTGCGTGATGCCGACCCACACCAGTCGACCGGCGAAGCCCACAAAGTTGTACGCGACGTTCATGCTCTTGGCGCTGCCGGTTGCGTCCACCACCACGTTGCCCAGTTTGCCTCCGGTCATGTCCGTGAAGGTTTTCACATCGTCGGCGAGCACTCCTTTCGAGTGAATTGTTTCCGACACCCCCATTTTCTCGCGCACGAACTTCAACCGCTGAGGGAGTAGATCCATCACGATTACGCGTGCGCCAGCGTGCTTGGCGAATTCAATCGAGGCCAGTCCGATCGGTCCAGCCCCGATCACGAACACCGTTTCATCCGTGCGCGGATTGGCTCGGTTGATCGCGTGCTGGCCGATGCCGAGTGTTTCGACCAGAGCCAGTTGCTCGAACGTGAGCTTGGTGGAGACGTGTAACTTGCGAGCAGGCACAGTGAACAGCCGGCGCAGGCCGCCATCGCAATGCACGCCGAGCGTCAGATGGTTCTCGCAGCAGTTGGTGTGCCCGCGTGTGCAAGAGTAACACCGCTGGCAGTTGATGTACGGCTCCACGGCCGCCTTGTCGCCGGGCTTCACATTGGTGACTCCTTCACCCACCACGACCACTTCCACGCCCAGCTCGTGGCCGGGAATGCGCGGGTAGCTGAAGAACGGCATCTTGCCCAGATAGCCGCTGTAGTCGGTGCCGCAGATGCCAACACGAACGACTCGCACAAGCGCTTCGCCCGGCTCCGGCTTCCCCGGTTCAGGTACTTCAATTACGCGGAAATGCTTGGGCTGTTCGAGCTGAATGGCTTTCATGGGTATCCAGGTGAATGGTCGAGTGGGTGGTGATAATGTACGATGATGTGTTCATGTCGGCCTTTTCTCTGGCGTCAGCATCCCTTCGATCTCCGCCTTGAGTGCGCGACCAGAGCCAGGGCGGGCTTATCCTGATGCGATAGCGCGAAGACCGCCAGTTCCAGAACTTGCTCGTTCCGCAATTCCCCGGCCGACTCGGTCGTGCGGTAATAATTCCCGCAGTGGATCAGCCAGTGTTGCTTGAATCGCTGGAAGAGAGCAACGTGCTTCTCGTTCAGATCGGAGACAACGACTTCGGAATATGGCGAGCCTTCGGGGAACGCGGTCAGATCGCGGTGGGGGTAACTGACCGTGGTCAAGTAACCGAGGTGATTTGCATTCTGGCGAACAGAGCTGCGCGTCCGTATCGGCTCGCTCCAGTGCGGATCGCCCCGACTCATGGCCTCTTCCCGCGATTGGTCAAAGTGAATCGCTTACCGAAAGTGACGCACTCCACCATAACGCGACACGGGCGAGATCGGAAGCCGTGCTCCTCTCGCCCGTGCCGGAATTGTGTCGTGCCTGAGCTTACTTCAAGATGTCCTTCACCACCGTGCCGTGAACGTCTGTTAAGCGGAAGTCGCGACCGCTGTAACGATACGTGAGCTTCTCGTGGTCGATTCCCATGAGATGCAGAATCGTGGCGTGAAGGTCGTGAATGTGAACCTTCTTGTCCACCGCCGCGAAGCCGAACTCATCCGTTGAACCATAAGTCATGCCTCCCTTCACTCCACCACCAGCGAGCCACACGCAGAAGCCCGCGCTGTTGTGGTCGCGGCCGTTGGCTCCTTCGCTCGTTGGCGTGCGACCGAACTCACCTCCCCAGAGGACGAGCGTTTCCTCAAGCAACCCCTTTGCCTTCAGATCACGAAGCAGAGCGGCAACGGCCTTGTCGCTGTCTTTTGCCTTCGTGCGGTGGCCCTTCTCTACATTACTATGATCGTCCCACGGCTGACCGCTTCCGTAGAAGACTTGCACCATGCGCACCCCGCGTTCCACCAGTCGGCGAGCGGCAAGGCAAGCGTCCGCGAAGTAGCCCTTGCCGTAAGTGTCGCGCACCTTCATCGGCTCGCGGGTCACATCGAAGGCTTCCTGAGCTTCGGTTTGCATCCGGTAAGCGATTTCGAGCGACTGAATCCGAGCATCAAGCTGGTCGTCGCCTCCGCGCTTCTCGTTGTGAATCGTGTTGAGCTGGTTCAGGAGGTCAAGTTGCTCGCGCTGAGTGTCGGGTGTCACATTCGAGTTGCGAATGTGGTCGATCACGCGCTTCGGGTCAAGGTTCTGAATGTGGCACCCCTGGTACACGCCCGGCAGGAAGCTATTGTTCCATAGTGCAGGGCCGACAACCGGTTTGCCGGGGCAAAGCACAACGAAGCCGGGCAGGTTCTGGTTCTCGGTGCCCAAGCCGTAAGTCAGCCAGCTTCCCATGCTCGGTCGGATGGCCTGCGTGTTTCCGCAAGTCATCAGAAGCAAGCCCGGCTCGTGATTCGGAATGTTCGTGTGCATCGAACGGATCACGCAGATGTCATCGATGCACGAACCGATCTGCGGGAAGAGTTCGCTCACCTCAATGCCGGCCTGCCCGAACTTGCTGAACTTGAACGGCGACTTGTAGAGCGGGCCGGGCTTGCGCCCACTCTTCAGATCGACTTTCTTGCCGTGTTGCTTCGCCAGTTCAGGCTTTGGGTCGAAGGTATCGACCTGCGATGGCCCGCCATTCATGAACAGGTGAATGATGTGCTTGGCCTTCGGCGCAAAGTGCGGCTTCTTGGGCGCAAGTGGATTGTTGCTCGCGGGGAGAGCGACCAACTCACCCGAATCGGCAAGCAAGCCCGCCAGTCCAAGCACGCCAAGCCCGGTCCCGGAACTGTGAAGCATCTCTCTTCGAGAGAGCGCGGAGCGCGGAACTCGGAACTCGGAACTGAAATCCATTGAACTATCCTCGTCTCGGTGATCGGGCAGAGCCGACTTTTGTGTTTGTCTTCCGTTCCGCGTTCCCCGTTCCGCGCTCCGCGCTAGTCGACATACATCAACTCGTTGCTCGCCAGCAACACCTGAGCGTATTGTTGCCAGCGGGTGAGCTTGTCATCGGGCTTCAGAGGCAGTTTCAGGAAGCGTTCGGCCAGTTCGATCTCGCGTTTTTCTGGCTGACGGCCAAACGCGAGACGATACGCCGAGGTGATGCGCTCCGAGTCAGTCTTGCCGAGCTTTTCCAGACGCGCTGAGAATGCCTTCGCCTGAAGTACCATGAACTCGCTGTTCAGTGCGAATAACTGCTGCTGAGGAACGGTGGTCTCTGTTCGCTTGTCGGCGGTGACGTTCGCATCGGGGAAGTCGAACAGCCTCAGCAAGCCGTTGAGTTCGTGTCGGCTGACCTTCGCGTAAACCGTTCGCCGTTTCGCGTTGGCGTCGCGAAGGTCGAAGGTCGGCCCGCCGGGTGTTTTGTCCAGATTTCCGCTAACCGCGAGTAGCGTATCTCGCCAGTCTTCCACTTGCAGCCGCTTGCGCGTTCCGCGCCAGAGGGAAATGTTCGCTGCGTCAATCTTGTCGTTGGTTGCGTCGGGGCGACTTTCAAGTTGGTAGACGGTCGTCATCATGATCTGTTTGTGCAGCCACTTCATCGACCAGCCGTTCTTGGCGAAGTTGACCGCGAGCCAGTCGAGCAGTTCGGGATGGCTCGGCTTGTCTCCGAGTGCGCCGAAGTTACTTGGCGTGTTTACAAGCCCGCGGCCAAAGTGCCACGCCCACACGCGATTGACGATCACGCGAGCCGTGAGTGGGTTATCCTTCGACGCAATCGCATTCGCCAGATCGAGCCGCGTGAACTCGCTTCCCGATTTGGTCGGCGAAGGAAGCACTTGCAAGAAACCCTTCGGCGCGTCATCGCCCTTCGCCGTGGGGTTTCCGCGAATGAGGATTTTCATGCCCGACCCGTTGCCGCTCACCACATGAACGACAGGCAGAGGGGGCGGCATTTCCTTCTTGAGCTTCGCGACTTCGGCGGTGAGTTCCTTCACCTTCTTCGGAAGTGTTTTGTCGTCGGGCTTGGCCTTCGCGTCGGCCTGAGCTTTCTTCAGAGCGGCTTCGGTCTTCTTGAGGTTGTTCTGTGCGTCGGTGTATGCCTTCACTTCGGCAGGCGGAGCCAGCGGGACATCGCTCAGTTTCGTGCCCGCGTAGATGCCCGCGAGTGAGTAGTAGTCGCGTGTCGGGATTGGGTCGAACTTGTGATCGTGACAGCGGGCACACGCGACCGTTAAGCCAAGGAATCCGCGTGTGAGCGTGTCCACGCGGTCATCGAGTTCGTCGGCATCGGCCCGCAGTCCGCAGCCGGCATCGCGATAGTATTCCGCGCCCAGACCGAGGAAACCCAGGCCCGCGAACTTGGTGAACGGATCATCGGGAGCATCAGGAAGCATGTCGCCCGCGATCTGGAGTTTCACGAAGCGGTCGTAAGGCATGTCCGAGTTGAACGCTGCGATCACCCAGTCGCGGTAGCGCCAGGCTTGCGTCTTGGGCTTCACGCCGAACGTGTGTGCTTGATCTTCGGCATAGCGAGCCACATCCAGCCAGTGCCGCGCCCACTTCTCCCCATAGTGTTGCGAAGCGAGAAGCCGGTCGATGACCTTCTCGAATGCTTGAGGAGAGTTGTCCGCGAGGAATGCGTCAACATCTTCAGGCGCAGGCGGCAAGCCCGTCAGTCCGAAGTACGCGCGGCGAATCAGTGTGCGCTTGTCCGCAAGCGCGGCTGGAGTCAGCCCCTTCTCGTCCCACTTCGCGTGAATGAAGCTGTCGATCTGATTTCGGATTTCGGATTTCGATTTTCGAATTTGCGGAACCGAAGGTTCCTTCGGCGGCTGGAAGGACCAGAACTGTTTCCCCTTCGCGATGTCGATGCCGGCCGCGAGCTTGATGCCCGTCTCTCCGCGAGGGTCAATCGCGCCGTCGGCAATCCACTTCTCGAAGTCCGCGATCACCGAGTCGGGCAGTTTCCCCTTCGGAGGCATCTGAACTTCGCCATCGTACTTCAGCGTCTTGAGCAGTTTGCCGGCGTCTGGCTTACCGGGCACCATTGCAACGCCCGTGTCTCCTCCCTTGAGCAGACTCGCCTTCGAGTCGAGTTTCAGCCCGCCCTTGAGCTTCTTCTGTTTCTCCGCGTCTTCCGAGTGGCACTTGTAGCAGTTCTCGACCAACACGGGCCGGATTTTCGTCTCGAAGAATTCGACGGCCTTCGCGTCCGGCGCAGGGTCCGCTGCCGACACGAAGGACGGAGTGATAAGGAGAACCGCAAGAGCAATTCGCAGCATGGTGAACCCAGCGAATCCCAACCGCATGGTTGGGGTAGTTTGGCGGGAGGCGGCAAGGCGGGAGAGAACCAACACTCGACGATAGTATCAAAATACAGGAGCCGGGGCCACCGGAAAGGAATCCTGCTTGGGTTGTTCAGGTGTGAAGTTGCGGATTGTGGGATACCTCCGGCAATCGAGCTGGTCAGCGTTTGGACAACCCCAGTTCACTTCACTCGGAAGCGACCCCAGAGTTTCCACACTCTCATCGAAGTCCCCGAAGTCCCTGTCGTGAACGTGCCGATTCCTTCTGTGGGTCATGGGAGGATTCGCATGTTGGTTTGGCTGGCCTCGTATCCGCGTTCCGGGAACACGCTGTTGCGGCAGGTGCTCAAGGCGTGTTTCGATTTGCCATCGTGCGAGGGGTTGGAGCCGGTGCCGACGAACTTTCGCGAACCCGATGGCATTCGCGACGAGTTCTACGGTTCGTATTTCGTCGAGGGCGACCCGGACAAGTTCTATCAGCACGCGCTCGACACTACCGACGTGGTGTTCATCAAGTCGCACCAACTTCCCCGCGACAACGAGAAGGCGATTTACGTTGTTCGTGACGGCCGGCTGGCTCTGAAGAGCTTCGTCAAGTTCCAGGAGAACCATCACTCCAACGCGTCAACCTTTGAATCACTCCTGGTCGGGGATCATGCATATGGCGATTGGACGAGCCATTACCGGGCGTGGAGCGAGCGACCCCGCGGAGAAACGCTGGTTCTGCGCTTCGAGGAGCTGGTCGAAGCAGACGCAGCTCTGCTGGAACAACTCGCGTGTTTCATCGGGCGAACTGGCCCTTTACGGCCGTGGGTGAATCCGCAGGCGGAATTGCGTGCGCATGACCCGGCCTTCTTCGGCAGCGGCAATCGTGTGTGGAAACCGGACGAGTTCTGGACCGAGTCCCGATTGCGGGCGTTTGACACGCTCCACGGGTCACTGCTTGTCGAACTGGGATACGCAAACGGTGCGGAAGTGGAAGCCACGGCGTATCCAGCCGGTTCGGACCAAGAGCGGCTCTTGCGCCTGACGCACCGACTCGCAGCAAACTCCGCAAACCTTCAGCGCGTCTGTGACGAGCGGCACGCCGCACTTGTCCGAACACAGCGCGTCTGCGACGAGTTAGCGGCCGAAATCGCGCGGCTCGCGGAGGCGTGCCAGGAGCGCGCTCGTTTAATCACAAGCCTCCATCAGGTGTGCGCTGAGAGTCAGACCGCGCTGAACGCCGCGCGCCAGCGTCTCCAGGCAACTGAGCAGCAATTGCAAGCCGCGCAGAAGCGTGCCGGCGAACTGGAAGCCCAGAGCAAGGCGTCTGAACGCGGGATGTCGCGTCTGCCGGTGTTCGGATTCCTGAGGCGGATGGTTCGTGGGTAATTCCATCCGTGGTGCAATTCCAACTCGTCGTGTACAACTAGGGCAACTGTCGTTTCTCGATTCGACGAGTGCCCTGTGATGCCTCCGCTCACTGATACCGACATCCGCGCCCACCTCGGCTCACTCGCAGTGCCACCTGGCGCTCTGGGCGAACTGGAGCCGTTCGCGGTGCAATTGTGTAGCGTTCAGCAAACACTCACTCCGGTCACAACCCCGCGGCGGCTGGTTCTTTTTGCCGAGGACATCGCCTCCTCCGGCGAAAGTCAGATTGGTCCGACCATTCGCAGTATCGCTTCCGGCACAGCGGCAAGTTCTGTTGTCGCGAAGTCTACACACACCGATTTGGTGCTGGTGGATGTCGGCTCGCGTACTGATCCGCTGCCGGAGTCTCCGCACTACCGTTGCCGCAAGGTTCGCTCCGGCGTGCGCGACTTCACGCGGCACCCCGCTCTGAGCGCCGATGAGTTTCGCGCGGCGTTCATCGTTGGTCAGCAGGAAGCCGACCGAGCCGCGGCGGAAGGAATGAAGCTCATCGCGGTGGACTTGCTCGGCGCTGGAAGCATGGGAGCGGCCGAGCGCGTGCTGATGCTTCTTGGAATAACGCCCGCCACCGGCGACACAGCGACGCGAACCGCTATCGAGCGGGCCAGCGGACAGTTCGCCGAAGACCTCGTGGGCGCGATTGCGTCCATTGGCAATTCCAACATCGCGGCCGCGGCTGGATTAATCGCGAGGGCCGCCGAAATTGGACTGACGGTCGTGCTCAACGGGTTTCTTGCGTCCGTTCCGGCACACGTCGCGGATCGACTCTCTCCCGGCACGCGGGCGAACATCATCGAACTGTCTGGACACGCCATGCCGACCGAAGGTGTGGGCGTGCTACTCACGTTCTCCACGCTCGACGCGGCCGCGGCGATAGTGTCTGGCGTTTCCTCACGCAACTTGGCTGGTGTTGCACCAGTGCGAGTGCCGGCCGAACCGAAGCAAGCGCGCAAGGTGGCGATCTTCACCGGCAGCTTCGACCCACCAACGACCTTCCACCGCCGGGTGGCGAGACTCTTGCGCGGTCGCGGATTTGATGAAGTGATCGTTCGGCCAGTCGGCCCGCGTTACGACCATCCCGAAATCGAACACGCTGCATCAATTCACCGAGCCGTAATGGTCGATCTGGCCTTCCGCGACTTGCCGGGCGTGCGCGTTGAACTGGCGGACCTCGATGACGCCACGTTCACGCCTCACTTCTCCTTCGACGACCTGCACGCTGACCGCGGGGAAGTGTGGCACGTGATCTCCTCGGAGTTCGTGGTTCACGGGCGCAACGGACACTCGGCGATTCACACGAAGTGGGAATGCGGGCTGGACGCATGGGGAAGCTCGCGCTTTGTGGTTCTGCATCCCACCAGCGCACCACCCGACGCGGCCGATTTGCCTCCGGTGTGTTCACTGCTGCCAGTTGATGGTCACGTGCCGACCGCCGACATTCGCCTGCGCGTGTTCCAGGGAGGAGAAGCCCAACCGGAAGTGTCCGCGGAGGTGGAGGAATACATTCGCCGATACCGGCTGTTCTCCGGAATCCCCGCTCCTCGTGAGACGCGCGTGAAGCTCTGCGATGTGAGGCTGAAAATCGTGTTCGACGAGATGAACCCGAAGGCCCGCGACATGGCCGAACGGTTCCGCAAACTGGAAACGAGCGACCCAACTCACATTCTTGTGCTTGGCGGTGATGGCACAATGCTACAAGCGATCCGCGACCACTGGCGGTTGCGGTTGCCGTTCATCGGATTGAATGCGGGCACGCTCGGCTTCTTGATGAACGAATCGCTGCCGGATGAACTCGAAGGCATGGAGGTGAGGCTCTATCACATGCCGATGTTGCGTGTGGATACGGAAACGCCGGACGGTCGGCGTCTGTATTCGCTGGCGTTCGGCGATGCATGGATGGAACGCAATAGCGGGCAGGCCGCGTGGATGCGAGTCGATGTGGATGGGAGAACGCAGGTTCCGCGCGTGGTAGGAGACGGGTTGCTCGTCGCGACTCCATCGGGATCAAGCGCGTATGCGCGAGCGATGGGAGCAACTCCCGTCCCGCTGACCGCACCCGTCCTGACGCTGGCCGGCTCGAACGTCTTCCGCCCGCGATTCTGGAAGCCAGTGACGCTTCCCGAAACCGCGAAGGTGTCCCTGACGAGCCTCGATCACTCCGGCAAGCGGCCGATCCGCGGATTCATCGACGGCCGACCGCTTGGTCTGGTGCGCGCGATGCACATGCGCGTCAGCACAATCGCCGCCGCCGAAGTTGCCTTCACGCCGGAGTTCGATCTCTCCGCGCGCCTCTTACGCTCGATGTTCCCACCTTCAGACGTAGTGTGAGTGCGAGTGTGAGTGTGAGTGAAAAACAGTGAAAGGCAGAAGACCAGAAGCGGTCTTGGCTCTGGTCTTCTGCTTTTGTCTTCACTCTTCTTCTCTTCACTCACACTCACACTCACACTCGCGAGCGAAGCGAGTGCTAGCCCAGTTTCCAGTCTCCGCGGCGCTTGCGAGAAAGCATCTTGTTGGCCTCGTCATCATCGAACTTGTACGCCTTCGGATCCCACTTGAGTTTCTTCTCGGTGCGCAGAGCGATTGTTCCGATGTGGCAGACGATCACCGAGCCTGCCCCGACTTCAACTCCGCAGATCGGCGTTGCACGACTCGCCACACAATCGAGGAAGTTCTTCATGTGGTCGCTTGGCCGAGATGGGTAGAGCTTCGGCATGTCGGCTTCCTTGATTGGGGCGAAGATCGCCTTGTCGGACGCAAGCAATAGCCCGCGACTGACGAAGAGCGTTCCCGAATCGCCAACCACCAGCACGCCGTTCTCACCTCCGGTCAAGTCGCCCTTGCGTGGGTTGCCGTTGGTGTCCACGAGTCCCTTTACAGTGGAACCGGCACCGTGGCTGACTTCCATCTTCACGCCGTTGGCGTAGGTGTGCCGAACTTTGAATGTGGCGTGACAGTTGTAACCATCTCCTCCATCGTATGGCTTCGCGGCGTCCACACTTTCCACGGATACCGGCCCGCTGCCGTCCATGTTGAGCATCCACTGAGCGATGTCGATGTGGTGCGCGCCCCAGTCGGTCATCTTTCCTCCGCTGTAGTCGTACCACCAGCGGAATTCGTAGTGGCAGTTCGTCTTCTTTCCGTCGAGGCGGAACGGAACTTTCGGCGTTGGGCCAAGCCACATATCCCAGTCGAGTTCCTTCGGCGGATCAACAGCCTTGATTGGGCCACTGGTTGGGTTACTTCCGATGCGGCACTCAAGCGTCTGAATCTTGCCAACCCGACCGGCTCGAACCAACTCCGTCGCCAGCCGGAATCGTCCGGCCATTTCGCAGCGCTGCTGACTGCCGGTTTGAAGCACGCGCTTGGTCTCGGCGGTAACCTTCTTCATCGCGAGAGCTTCTTCGACCGTCAGAGTCAGCGGCTTCTCACAATAGACGTCCTTGCCCGCTTTCATTGCGGCAATGGCGATGATCGCGTGCCAGTGGTCGGGCACCGCGACGATGACCGCGTCCACGTCCTTGCTTGTGACCAGTTCGCGGAAGTCCTTGTAACCCTTCACGGCGTAGCCATCGCCCTTGTACTGCTTGACGGCGGATTCGAGGTGTCGGCCGTCTACATCGCAGACCGCGGTGAAGTTGACATGTTTGAACTTCCTGGCCGCGTTGTAGAGATCGTTTGAGCGCCGAGGACGCGGACCGACTCCGATCACACCGATGTTGAGCTTGCCGTTTGCGCCTGGCTGCTTCTCTTGCGCGCCTGACGCGGCACCGAAAAACTCGTGCGAATACCAGCCGGGCAGTCCCGCTGCGGTGAGTGCCGCCACCGAGCGAGTCATAAATCCTCGGCGGGAGAGATTTCCGCGATCCAACATGGCGAGTCCCTTTCGAAACGAGTGGTGAGGGGAGGGTGGATTGTGAAGGAGTATGATACCACGAGGGGGAACACGAACGGGAACGAGAAATCCTCCTCCGCGAGCGAGATTCCGCATGTCCGACGATCTTCTCCAGCGGTTTTCCGGGCGCGGAGTGCCTCGAATCGGCGGCCCTCCAGTCGCCAATCCGCGCCTCACCGATCCTTTGGGCTTACAGTGCCTCTTCGATGAACCGCTGGAGTTGCCAGCCGAAGGATTGGCGCTGGCTCTGTGCGATTATCACGCGGAGCTGGCCGATGCGAGCGTGGAACTCTTTCCCGTTCCGTCCAATCAACCGATTGGAACGAGGGGACTTCAACCCGCGATGCTCGGGCTTCTCGCGTGGGGTCCGCATGTGCTGAAGTTGGTGGGTTTCGCCAACCCGATGCCTTCCGCAGCGGTGGAGTCGTGCGTGCGGCCAGCGCACTTCGATCCGAGTTTCAAGGAACTCGCCTACCGGCATCAGTCGCACGTTCTGCTCTATTACGCCGGCTACGATCACGATCCGCTTGAACAGTATGTTGCTCTGGCCGCGGCTGCGGGTGTGCTGGCGCGATTTGGCTCGGTGGTCACTCTGAACGAGACCGCGCACACCGCGATTCCTTCCGCCGTGCTTCTTCCACATGAAGAAGATGCCGGCGACATGCTGACCGCGCTGCGCAAGTTACCGCTACCGTTTCTCTATTGCGGCTTTGTGAAGCTGGAAGTGGAAGGCGAGCCGGGCGTGTGGATGCGGACCTTCGGCGCTCACCGATTCGGGCTGACCGATCTCGCGTATCGAGCGACAAGCCACGACGAAGGTACAAGCACGTTCCAGTTGTTCAACGGGATGCTGACGTATCTGCGCGCCAGCGGCCAATCCTTCGGGCCGGGCCACACGATGCAAGTCGACGATGATCTTTTCCTGCGCTTGCGCGCGCGAGATGAAACGGAATGGTATCTGGCAAGCGAGGGCCAGATGCTCGTCGCGGAGCGGGTGCCTTCTCCTGAGTCACCGAGGAATCAGTGAACAGTGAACAGTCATCAGTAATCAAGTCATCGAGTCGGAAGCGGCTTCTTGCCTTCCGAACTGATGACTGCTGACCGATCACTGATGACTGTTCACTGTTCACCGATAACTCGCCGTCTACTTCGCCAAATCAATGCACACGATTTCCTTGTCGTTGCGGACGAACATTTTCTTGTCGGCGAAGGCCGGAGCGCACCAGACGACCTTTCGGCCAAAGGCGCTGTTCGTCTGTTCGATCACCTTGGCGCGGTCGATCTCCTCGTAGCTCTTCGGCGTGAGTTTGCCAATCACGAGGTGCCCGGTTTCGGCGAAGAAGAAGAACCGGTCGCCGTTCTTGACCATGAACGCGGTGGCCGAACCTTGTGGTTCTTCTCCCCCAACCGGACCTTTCGATTCCCAGATTCGTTTGCCGCTGGGAATCTCGACTCCGAACATCAACCCGTCCTCGTCGTAGCCGTACATCACGCCGTCCACGGCCATTGGTTGCACGTTGATGGGAGACAGACCGTGGTTCTTCTTGTCCTTCCACACCACTTCAACGCCCGGCTTGTCGGCGGTCAGTTTCAGAAGCAAGTTCTTGTGCTGATAGCCGCCGAAGAACAGGTGGGCTCCGATTCGCACGGGACTCATGATCGTGCAGCCGTTGTCCACGGTGTAGGGCGTCGTCCAGTATTGCTTTCCTGTCTCTGGATCAAGCGAGTACACGGACTTCGTGCCTGTGACGATCAATTGTCGCTTGCCACCTGCTTCGGTGATGAACACGGGTGAATAACCCGTCTCGGTTTGCGTGCCGGCCTTCCACAACTCCTTGCCGGTGTCCTTGTCGAACGCGACCACGTGGCTCTTATCGCCCCCAACGAGCGTGATGAGCTTCTGGCCATCAATCAGCGGATGAGCCGCGAATCCCCACAGAGGAGGTTTGGTCTTGTACTCCTTGACGAGATCCTTCTCCCACACAACCTTGCCCGCCTTCGTCTCCAGACAGCAGAGGTTGCCCATCGCGCCGAGCGTGTAGACCTTCCCATCGTGAACAAGCGGCGTGCAGCGCGGACCTGCTGGGTAACTGATCTGGTACGCACAGTCGTAATCGTGCTTCCAGATTTGTTTGCCGGTCTTCACATCCAGACACA
>JAKEEV010000405.1 GCA_022616395.1 Planctomycetia bacterium
GCGCTCAAGGAGAAAGGAAATGTGCTCTGGATGGCTCCGTTCGGCGGTCGATCTGCCCCGCTGGTGATGGATGGCCGAATCTATGTGCTGCAAGGCTTCGGTGAAGGACTGGCGGAATCCGAGCGCGTTGTCTGCCTCGAGGAGAAGACCGGCAAGAAGCTCTGGGAGTATGTCGAGCGCATCTACCACTGCGACATCGTTTCCAGTCGGCTCGGATGGACTCCACTGACTGGCGACCCCGCAACCGGCCACGTCTACGCACACACCACCGCCGGGAACCTTGTCTGTCTCGACAAGACCGGCAAACTCATCTGGGAACGACAACTCAGCGAGGAGTTCGGGCGCGTCAGTGGATACGGCGGGCGCATTGTTGCTCCGACCTTCGATAGCGGGCTGGTCATCGTCGGGATGCTCAACTCAAGCTGGGGCGATCAGGCACGCGGAGCGAATCGCTTCATCGCGTTCGATGCCAAGAACGGTCAGGTCGTGTGGATCACCGAAACCGGCTTCCCGCTGAAGGTGACTTACCAGTCGAACCCGATGATCGCGGTCATCAACGGTCAGCGGTTACTCATCACGGGCGGCAGCGATGGCGGATTGCACGCGTTCAAAGTTCGCACGGGCGAGAAGGTCTGGAGCTACATTTTCAGCGCGGGCGCTGTTAACCCCAGCCCGGTGGTTGATGGGAACTTCGTCTACTGCACTCACGGCGAGGAGAACCCCGGCGGCGGAGCCATCGGGCGCGTGTCGTGTGTCGATGCCAGCCAGATTGATGCAGCCAAGAAGCCGAAAGTTGTCTGGGAGTATCGCACTGGAGCGCGGTTCGGACTTTCGTCCCCCGCGATTGCGGATGGTGTTCTCTACATGCCGGACGATTCTGGCGATCTCTTCGCCTTCGACGCGAAGAGCGGCAAGGTTCTCTGGAAGTATCGCTACGCGACGGAAGTTCGCGGAGCGCCGCTTGTTGCCGATGGGAAGATTTACATTTTCGACGTGAAGGGCAAGCTGATCATTCTCAAACTCGACGGCAAGAAGAAGCCCGATGACCTCGACACGTTCGAGTATCGCTTCCGCGAGAACATCGAAGGGAAGGTCGTCCAGACCGAAACCAACGGCACTCCCATCGCGGTCAATGGCCGCGTGTACTTCACCAGTCGCACCGATCTGTATTGCATTGGCGATCCGAAAGCCAAGCCGGTCGAAGTGAAGTACAAACCGATGCCCGCGGAGACTCCATTCAAGGAATTCGCCATCGCCGGCGCGCGACTTTCCCCCGCGGAAGTGACCGTGACGGACCCCGCGAAGCCGGTGAAGTTCACCGTTGTTCTCTTTGACGCCAACGGTCGAGAGGTGAAGAGCAACTTGCCCGATCCGAAGGCCGAGTGGAGCATCCTGACGCCAGCGAAGACTCCGACCGGCGCGCAACCCCCGCGACTCGACGGCACAATCGAAGGGAACACGGCAGAAGGAACGCTGAAGTTGGGGAAGAACCCCAGTCAGCAAGGGTATGTCGAGTTCAAGATGGGTGGAATCACGGCCCGCGCCCGCGTGCGCGTTGCTCCTCAGATTCCCTTCAGCCAGAATTTCGACAAGGCGCCTGAAGGCTCCTCACCGGGCGGCTGGGTGAACACCAACGGCAAGTTCGTCGTGAAGAAGGTCGGTGACAGCAATGTGCTGAGTAAGGTGAACAACAACGCCCGTCCGCCGCTTGCAAAGGCGAATGGCTACGTCACACTCCCCTCCGCGAGCAATTACACCATCCAGGCCGACATCAGGGGCGAACTGGTTCGCGACAAACTCCCGGACGCGGGGCTTATCAACAGCCGGTACACTCTGGTCCTCGATGGCAAGCCCGACCCGGAACTGAAGAACCAGCGGACGCTCCGAATTACGTCGTGGGAAGCTCGCCCGCGGATCAACGTGGTCGTTGCGTTCGACTGGCAGCCGGGTACGTGGTACACGGCCAAGTTCGTTGTGGAGCAGACAGAGAAAACGGCAATCATTCGCGGGAAGGTCTGGAAGAAGGGTAACGCGGAGCCTGCCAACTGGACAATCTCGTTTGAAGATCCGCATCCCAACCGCGACGGTGCAGCGGGACTCTACGGATACATCTCGAACGTGTTGGAAAATGACCAGGGGATGATTTTGCCCGGCTCCGAGCTGTACTTTGATAATCTCAGCATCACTCCAAACGCCAAGAAATGAATCTGGTCTTCCAAGATAAATCAAGACTCAGGGGGAAGTTGACCCATGAACCGACAAACTCTCTTCTGCGGCGCTGTGTTACTTGTTTGTAGCGCGCTCGTGTTAACGATCTCCTGTTCGGCACCAGCTCCCGCGCCGCCTGATCCTCAACCTCCCGTCGCGGTGGTTCCTGATCCGGTTCCGATCCTCGCGGACGTTGGTCCGACCGATCACCCGATGTTTGGCGGCTCGTTGTCGCGCAACATGGTCAACCTGAAGGACAAGGTGGCCAAGTTCCCGACCGAGGGGCCGAATTGGGACGACGAGGAGTCCGTGAAGAAGTGGTCGGCGGACTGGGTGTTGTGGAAGGCCACGCTCGGGTCGCGCGCCTACAGTGGCCCGATCATCGCTGGGGGGAAGGTATACGTAGGCACCAACAACGAGTCTCCTCGCAACAAACGCGACACGAAGAAGAACGCTGACGGCGAAATCGAGCCAATCGACAAGGGCATTCTGATGGTCTTCGACGAGAAGACCGGCAAGTTCCTCTGGCAAGCCGTTCACGACAAACTCCCCGGTGGAAACGTGACTGACTGGCCGCAGATCGGTCTTTGCTCGACACCAACGGTCGAAGGAGAGCGGGTCTACTACGTCAGTAACCGCTGCACGGTGGTGTGTGCCGATGTGAACGGCTTCGCCAACGGCAACGGCGGGGACGTGAAGAACGAGAAGTACCAGACCGAAACGGATGTGGACGTCATCTGGGAATACGACCTGATCAAGACCCATGACGTGTTCCCACACAACGCGGCCGCAGGGTGCCCGTTGATTGTTGGCGACATTCTCTTCACCGTGACCGCCAACGGTGTGGACGAGAGCCACATCAACTTGCCGAGTCCACTCGCGCCGAGCTTCATCGCCATCGACAAGAAGACCGGCAAGCTTCTCTGGAAGAGCAACATCCCGGGTAAGAACATCATGCACGGGCAATGGTCGAACCCGGTTTATGGCGAGATCGGCGGAGTCAAGCAGGTGATTTTCCCCGGAGGAGATGGCTGGCTCTATGGCTTCGTGCCCGAAACGGGCGAGATGCTCTGGAAGTTCGACTGCAACCCGAAGTGGACCGTCTACGACCTCGGCGGCACCGGAGACCGAAGCGACTTCATCGGAACGCCGGTGATCCACGACAACAAGGTTTACATCGGCGTCGGGCAAGACCCAGAACACAGTAGCGGCATCGCGAACTTCTACTGCCTGTCCCCCACGAAGAAAGGCGACATCTCCAAGTTCCTCGAAACGAAGGAAAAGGGACCAGAGGGGAAGGAGAAGATCGGCGAGAAGCCGAACCCGAACTCATGCGAAGTTTGGCGCTATGGTTGGGAGGAAAAGCGTCAGTGGTCGCCGCGCGACTTCAAGTTCGGCCGCACCATGTCCACGGCCTGTATCGTCGACGACATCGTCTACATCTCGGAGCTGCACGGCTACGTTCACTGCCTCGACGCCAAGACCGGCGAACACTTCTGGGAGTACGACACGAAGGCGTCCATCTGGGGTTCCCCGTACTTCGTGGATGGGAAAATCTTCCTCGCGACCGATGCCGGGGACATGTTCGTCTTCAAACACGAGAAGAAGCCCAAGAAGATTGACGCGGTGGAAGCCGCGAAGGATGCCCCGGACATGAAGACTGCCCGCGGAATCCACAAGGCCAAGCGCGGAGAGGTGGAGAAGGAGTATCTGCTGGCGAAGGTGGAATTCGATACCCACATTCGCTCAACCCCAACCGTTGCCAACGGCGTGTTGTATGTGATGACGGAAAAGTCGCTCTACGCCATCAAGACAAAGTAAGTCAGACGCACACCGCCCACGGATGGGACTCCGTGGGCGGGGCCGTTGAGTATCATGAGTAATGAATCTCTCGCTTCTACTGGGTGCTATTGTGAAAGACACTCCTGGCAAGCCGGCGCCCGTGACCGGCTCCACCCTCGACGAGAAGATCAAGAACGCGAAGACTCAGCTTGATGCGCAGGTTCGCGAAGTGGTGAAGTGGCACTTCAGCCCCGCTACCGGCACTCCGTTCTGGTTGGAGAAAGCCAAAACGTTCGACTTCAATCCACTCTCTGACGTGAACGGCTGGGCGGACATCGCGAAGTTCCCGATGTTCGAGGACGACTGGCTTCGCGGAGGCCCTGTGACTCGATGGGTTCCGAAGGGCTATGCCGGTCGTGGGGTCTACGTTTTCGAGACCGGCGGAACGACCGGTATCCCGAAGTCGCGCATCGTGATCGATGACTTCAAGATCGACTACGAGATGTTCTCCGACACACTGCCGGAAAAGTTCTTCCCCAAGAACAGCAATTGGCTGATGCTCGGCCCTTCAGGTCCGCGCCGGTTGCGTCTGGCGGTTGAACACCTGGCCCAGTATCGCGGGGGAATCTCGTTCTGCATCGACCTTGACCCGCGATGGGTGGTGAAGCTCATCAAGAAGGGCTGGACCGAACACCTCAAAGCTTACCAGGAACACTGCATCGATCAGGCGATGACGATTCTCTCCGCCGGGCACGATGTGAGGTGCATGTTCACGACGCCGAAGCTGCTTGACGCACTCTGCAAGCGACTGGAGCAGGAAGGTTCGAGCATCTCGAAGGCGGGAATCACCGGCATCTTCTGCGGCGGTACGGAAATGACTTCGCAGTGGATTCGCTTTATGATTGAAGAGTATCTCGGCCCGGAAGTCTACATCGCGCCGACTTACGGCAACACGCTCATGGGACTCGCAGCCTCCGAGATGCCGACCGCGGCGCAGAACTACAAAATCGCTTACTACGCTCCGCAACCGCGAGCCGTGGCCCAGGTGGTAAACTTCAAGGACTACAACGAACTCGTGCCGGTCGGTCAAACCGGCCGCGTGCTGCTGACAACGCTCACGAAGGAGTTCTTCGTCCCGCGCTTCGCGGAACGAGATGAAGGCGAGCGCGAACCGCCGAGCGAAAAGTACCCGTGGGACGGCGTCAGCGGAGTGCGTCCGTTCCACGAAATCGCGGCCCAAACAACGGTGGGCGTGTATTGATTGATCATGCGCCGCTTGCGGCGTAGCGACACCATTGGAGAATTCCCGTGATCCAGATCCCCGTTTTGCGTTGGGGCGAGCCGTATCCGAGCCAGGAGAAGGACAAGGTCGTTCACTTTGACACCGGCGAGGTGCTGGCCGAAGTGAGCCGGGTGAACGCAGCGCTTGTGGAGCGCGACATGCGCTTCGCTCAGCGCGCACGCGATGTGCTGCGCGAAATCCCCATCGCCGATCTGCTTCAGATGGTGAAGAAGGCCGGTGAACTCTACGCGAAGGCCGAGTTGCCGCTCGGTGATGGCACGCAGACACCCGAACAGTTCGTGCGGATGCAATCCGCAACGACTGGACTTCCCGAACACATGTGCCGGTTCAACATGGAGAAGAACAACTTCGTGCTCGGCAACATGGACAAGATTCTCGACTCGCTCACTCGCGGGCTGGATCTGAACATTCTCACACGCGGTTACGGTATCGAAGCGCGCGGGGTGCCGGTCAGCTATCAGTGTCAGTCACCGGTACTCGGCATGGTTCTGCCGAGTAACTCGCCGGGCGTGCATACACTCTGGTTGCCGATCATTCCGATGCAGGTTGGCCTTGTGCTCAAACCCGGCCCGCAAGAGCCGTGGACGCCTTACCGGATGGCCTCGGCGTTCTACCAGGCCGGTGTGCCCAAGCAAGCCATCGCGATTTACCCCGGACTCGGCGACATTGGAGCTGCGGTTCTCAACAGTTGCCCGCGAAGTCTGATCTTCGGCGGAACCGCGACCGTTGAGCAATACAAGGGCAACCCGCGCGTGCAAGCTCATGGTCCCGGCTTCAGCAAGATTCTTCTGGGAGATGATAAAGTCGATCAGTGGGAGAAGTATCTCGACATCATGTGCGATAGCGTTTACGTGAACAGCGGCCGCGGATGTATCAACTGTTCCGGCATCTGGGCTTCGCGTCACACGGAGAAGATCGCGGAGGCGATTGCAGCTCGCATCGGTCCCGTTCAGCCGCTGCCGCCGGAGGATCCGAAGTCGGGGCTGGCCGCGTTCACGGTGCCGAACCAGGCAGACGGCGTGAACAATGACATCGAGGCCGCGCTGAAGGAAGCGGGCGTGAAAGACATGACCGCGAAGTACGGAACGCGCCTGGTGAAGAAAGAACGCTGCGATTACTTGCGGCCAACGGTCATTCACTGCGACAGTCCCGATGTCGCGATGGCGAAGAAGGAGTACATGTTCCCCTTCTGCACCGTGGTGAAGTGCCCGCAAGATAAGATGGTCGAGAAGATCGGGCCGACACTCGTGTGTTCGGCGATTACCGATGACAAGAAGTTTCAGCGCGGATTGATTGAGGCGACCCACATCGACCGTCTAAACATTGGGCCGATGCCGACGATCAAGCTCAACTGGCTGCAACCGCACGAGGGGAGCATTGTGGACTTTCTGTTCCGCGCGCGGGCCTTCCAGCACGAGGGCCCGGTGAATGCCTAAAAGTAGCAGGCACACACCGTGTGCCGTGGTTTTCAGAGTAGTCATCACGCTCCGCGTGATGTGTCTTTCTCTTCTTCAGAGTAGTCATCACGCTCCGCGTGATGTCAGGAGCGCAGCCAGCCAAGACAAAACCCCGCCGCTTCGCGGTGGCATCACGCGGAGCGTGATGCCTACTCTGAAAACCAGCACGCAATGCGTGCTGACTGCTCTGAACGGCACACGGAGTGTGCCTACTACTCTGAACTGCCCGGAGTTCGCCGAGATGAGTTCATGACGGGACACGCTGCCTTAACCTCGCCGAGCAGCTCGCACTCCAGCGCGCACGCCTGCCTCCCCGCATTCGACTTTCAGCCACTTGGTCGCGTGATCTTCGCGCCCGGCGCGCTGAATCGTCTGGGCGAAGCGGTGCGGTCTGTCGGGGGATCGCGCGTGCTGTTGGTCACCGACCCCGGTCTGGAACACGCGGGGCATCCGCAGCGCGCTGAGAAGGCGATGCAGGAGGCCGGGCTTGCTGTGTTCACCTTCGACGGCGTGAAGGAGAATCCCACCGAGCGCGAAGTCGATGCCGGAGTGGTCTTCGCCCGCTCGCATCACATCGATTGCATCGTAGCGGTGGGCGGCGGAAGCTCGATGGACTGCGCCAAAGGGATCAACTTCATCTTGACCAATGGCGGCCGAATGGCCGACTACAAGGGGCACGGGAAGGCAACCAAGCCAATGCTTCCTTCGGTGGGAGTGCCCACCACCGCCGGCACCGGAAGCGAAGCCCAGAGCTATGCTCTCATCACGGATGAGAAGACTCACCTCAAGATGGCTTGCGGAGACAAGAAGGCCGCGTTCCGCGTCTCGATTCTTGATCCCGAAGTCACACTCTCGCAACCCAAATCGGTGACCGCGGTCACCGGGATCGATGCGGTTGCGCACGCGATTGAAGCGTTCGTCTGCGCGAAGCGGAACACGGTTTCTTCGATGTGCGCGCTTTCTGCGTTCCGGCATCTGGAACCGAACTTCGAGACGGTTTTGCGCTCTCCACAGAACCTCGCCGCGCGGTCCGCGATGCAAGTTGGCTCGCATCTTGCAGGTATGGCAATCGAAAACGCCATGCTCGGCGTCTGCCACAGTTGCGCCAACCCGCTAACCGCTCACTATGGCATCACACACGGCGTCGCCATCGGCCTACTGCTGCCGCATGTGATTCGCTTTAACGCGGAGGTCATCGGGCACTTGTATGCCGAGTTGGTTGAAGAAAACAGCCTTGTGAATGACCAGTCGGCGGGTGAGGCTCTGGCGTCGCGAGTCGCGGCTCTCACGACTGCCGCCGGATTGCCACAATCCTTGAAAGAATGTGGGGTCAGCGACACTATCCTCCCTTTGCTGGCTGAAGAGGGAAATCAGCAGTGGACGGCCCGGTTCAACCCCCGGCCGGTAACCGAGGCCGAGATTCTCAAACTCTACCAGGCCGCGTGGTAACCCCAGAGGTGCCCGCCATGATCCGCTTCCTTCCCGTCGTGCTTCTGGCGATTCTGTTTTCACCAGCGTTCGTATCGGGTAACTGGCCGGTGTCTCGCGGAGACGCGACGATGACCGGCACTGCCACCGCCAAGTTGCCGGACCAGCTCGAAGAGAAATGGACATTCAAGACCGGTGACACCATTGAGAGCGCGCCGGCCATCGTTGATGCTGTCGTCTATGTCTCCTCGCTCGACAAACACCTCTACGCCATCGAACTGGCAACCGGCAAGCAGAAATGGAAAGTGAAACTCGGCCTGATGAAGGCGTCACCGAGCGTCAAGGGTGACCGCGTGTATGTCGGCAACCTGGATGGGATGTTCTATTGCCTGAAAACCGCTGATGGCTCCAAAGTGTGGGAGTTCGAGACCGCAGGCGAGATCACCGCGGGGTGCAACTTCCACGGGAACAACATCCTGATTGGTTCGCACGACTCGACCTTGTACTGCCTCGACGAAAAGGGAAAGAAGGTCTGGGAGGTGAAGACCGAAGGACCGGTGAACGGTGCGCCCGCGGTGATCGGGGACGTTACCTTTGTTGCGGGATGTGACAGTAGCTTGCACATACTCGACGCGAAGACCGGCAAGGAACTGGGACTGGTTGAACTGGGCGGAGAAGCAGCGGCCACCGCTGCGGTCGCCAACGACATGGCGTATGTCGGCACGATGGCCAATACGGTTGTCGCGGTGGACTTGAAGAAGAAGGCGAAGGTGTGGACGTATGAGGCGCCGGCCCGGCAGCAGCCGTTTTACGCCTCCGCTGCGGCAAGCGATCTTGTCGTGGCGGCCAGCCGAGACAAGAAAGTGTATGGCCTCGACCCGAAGTCCGGTAAGGCGATGTGGAACTTCCTGACCGACGGGCAAGTTGACGCTTCGCCTGTTGTGGTTGGTGGTCGGGTGTTCGTGGGGTGTCTGAGTAATGACGGCAACTTTTATGTTCTTGATCTCAAGAGCGGGAAGAAGCTCCAGGAACTGAACCTGGACTCGGCCGTGACAGGCTCGGTGGGTGTCGGACCGGATTGCATCGTCGTCGGGACCGATAAGGGAACGATCTATTGCCTGGGCAAGAAGTGAGGATACACGGATGTCAATCGATCAACCTGATGCTCCGTTCACCGGACTGCATCCGAGTATGCCGACACACCTTGATCTCCCCTCGAGCGATTCCATTAGCTCTCGTGAGTCGTTGATTCGGCCAAATTTTCCAACCCATTTCGATCTGCCCTCGACAGATGGGAAGCCCGTGGAGAACGCCTACCATCACCCACAAAGCTCCCTCCTGACGATTACTCTGACGCCGTTGTTGGAGGACTTCCACCCAGATGGAAACTACTTTATCGGGGCGGACACCGGCATCTTTTGGCAAATCGCCAAGGAGCCGCTCGAAGGATGTAAGGCTCCCGATTGGTAC
>JAKEEV010000406.1 GCA_022616395.1 Planctomycetia bacterium
CCTTTATGGCGCCCATTCGCTGCAAATCATGGGGTTTAATAAGGCCCCCCCTGGCCTTAACAGACACCTGATACACGAAACCTTGAGAGTGTCGCATTTTGACGAGCAGCGACCGCAAGGGAGCGGTCTTCTTGCATGGATCGCGGGCCTCTGGCCCGCTCTGGACAGGAGCGGCCGAGATGGCTGCGGTCCAGACCAACCCCGCTCCCTCGCGGTTGTGGCTCGTTTCAAACCGGACACTCCCAGCGGGTTCGTGTAGGAGGCGCCCACGCTCACCGCGCTCGGTGCCGCGGCAGAACGTGGACTATCCAATTCTGCGTCATAGTATACAAAAGTCAACTCATTTTCGGAATCCCGCGGCTTCGCCGCAAGGGGTTCCTCTGGTGTGGGTTACTTCTTCTTGGGGAACTGCCAGTTCTCATCGAACAGCCCGGCGGCGACGACTTCATACGCGGCCGGGTCTTTGTCGGTGGGCGTTGGCTTGATGACGGCCCAGTCTCCGAGTCGCGGGTAAAGAAGCGCGTTGGTGCCCTTGAGGTCGGCTTCCTTGAACGTGTGCCCGCTGTTGATGACGACGTAGTTCCGGTTCTCGTTCAGCGGGTTGGGATAGATCAGTACGGGAACGTGCGTCTTCGGGTCGTACTCGACGCCGTTGACGACGAGTTTGTCTTTCGTCCAGGTGATGGGCAGTTTGGGAAGCACCTTCGCGATGAGCGGATTGCTTTGCGCATCGCCGAAGAGGACGAGGTTCGGGAAGATACTCTCCGGCTTGTAGTCCGCGGCTTTCCCTAGCGGCACTGTCCCACGGAAGTACCGGTCCCACACCTTCGCGAACTGGGCTACCTCTGCACCTGCGTACTTTCCGGGTG
Source organism: Planctomycetia bacterium (assembly GCA_022616395.1). Taxonomy (GTDB): domain Bacteria; phylum Planctomycetota; class Planctomycetia; order Gemmatales; family Gemmataceae; genus Gemmata. Next base: position 870 of record JAKEEV010000406.1, read on the forward strand.
CCGGGTGCCAACCCTCGCCGGTCGGCTCGACCACAACGAACCGCGACCTGAATGCATCGTCAATCGGTCCCTGAATCGAACTCCTCTTTACGGGAGCTTTCGTGTGGTCGCTCAGCCACGCCATCAGTCTCTCGGCTGTCCACTTCCCATCGCGCTTGACCAAGATCGTTAAACGGTCGATCTCAACCTTCTGGCCATCAACAAAGAGGGCTTCGGGAACCACTCCCGAGAAGTCGAAACTGGGCCTAATGGCGCGGACATTCTCCGTCTTCAGTTCCCACTTTTTGGCGGTGAAAGTGCCGTCAACCACGGCCTTCCGGTATTGTTCGTCCAGCGCCATAACTGTCCCGTACCCAAAGTCACCGTAGCGGGTTGTGTAAGTCACGAAGCGAACCCGTTCGGGAGTCGGTCGGCCCTTGTCCGCGAACTTGCGGTACTCCGTCTCGGCCTTGTCTTGCCAATCTTTCGGCATCTTGTGTTCCAGGTCCGGCGCGACGAGATGCGTGAACTTGAACGGCTCCTTGAAGTTCTTCAGCGCGTTCTCGATATTGTCCGCCGCCTTCTTCTGCGGGTCTTTCTCTCCGCTGTAGGTGACGACCGGCACGTTGAACACGTTCTCGGCGTAGTTCACCGCGTCGTAAATGCGAAGGCACTTTTCCTGGTAATCGGGAAGTTCTTTCGGCAGGTTACCAACGTAGCCGTGAGTTGTGGTGAACCCGGCACCGGGGCCGATCACCACGAAGTCGAAGGGACGGTGCAACCCGATGTGCCAGGTGCCCGCCCCGCCCATCGAGAATCCACGAAGCACAATCCTCTTGTCGTCCACGGAAGTTGGCGGCAGCGGACCCGGTGACGCCAAAATTCGTCTCCTGAAGTTATCGAGAGCTTCAAACACATCCGTTTCCCCCGCCCAGCGGTAGGCGTTGTTCCCACGGCCGTAGGGTTCGAGTTGGATGTACCCCAAATCCTTCGGCGCGTCCTTCGCGGTGGTGCCGTGCGTCGCGATGAACTTCGCTTCGGTCAACGACGAGTCGCGGCCGTGGAGGACGATGTCGAGTCGCCATTTCTTCTTGGGGTCTTTGCCGTAGTCGTGTGGAAGGAGAACGGCGTAAGGCTGAATGGAATCGTCGATGTCGGAACGGTACGCCCGCAATACCCACTTGCCCGGCGCG